>NZ_JBFTQI010000512.1:0-4353 GCF_056398925.1 Pedobacter sp. 01T416_2 | reverse complement strand
GTGCAGTAGTTGGTTTGGTAGCCATTACACCAGGTGCAGGTTTTGTAAGTATTCCATCTAGTATATTTATTGGTGCTATTGCCGCAGTTATTTCTAATCTTGTAGTTTCTTGGAAACAAAAAACCAGTTTAGATGATACATTAGACGTTTTTCCTTGTCATGGTGTGGGCGGTATCGTTGGTATGTTGTTAACCGGTGTTTTTGCAACAAAAACAGTAAATGCTGCTGGTGCTGATGGCTTGTTTTATGGTAACCCGGCTTTCTTTATCACGCAATTAAAAGGTGCTGTAATTGTAATCATCTTCAGTTTTGTTGTATCATTTATCATCTTCAAATTCATCAACCTGATTCAACCGATCCGCGTATCAGAAGAAGAAGAAGAAATGGGACTTGATGCATCTCAACATGACGAGAAATACTCTCAAGGTACCTTGCTAGTTGAAGAAAGAGCGATCTATATCGAAAAAAACAGTCCATTAACAGAATCAGTATCTTAAGGATTTTATAATATCTAAACTCAAAATAAGCTCAAACATGAAGAAACTTTTAACCGCTATTTTTGCAATGGCCAGCACTACGTGTGCCCTGGCTCAAGAGACCACTACATCACCACTTGAAATTTCAGGATCGGTAGATACGTACTTTAAGTATGATTTTGCTAAAAATCCATTAAACGGAAAAACATCTTTTGTAACTGATCACAACTCGGTATCGTTAGGTATGATTGATATTGCCTTGAAGAAAAAAACAGGTAAAGCTTCATTTGTTGGAGAGCTTTCTTTTGGCCCTAGAGGACAATCGCAATCTATTCCTGATGCTGCAGCCGGAGGTTCGTCTTTTAATATTCAAAACTTATATGTTAACTACGATTTTACTGATCAGTTTAGCATGACAGCAGGTTACATGGGTACATTTATTGGATATGAGGTAATCTCTCCAGTTGGAAACTTTAACTATTCTACTTCCTACCTGTTTACCAATGGTCCGTTCCAAAATGCGGGAATTAAAGCTACTTATAAATTCAGCGATAAAGTAAGTTTAATGGCTGGTTTATTTAACGATTGGAATGTTTATTCCGCTTCGAGAGGTGTTTCGGCTATCGGTGGCCAGTTAATGGTTGCTCCTGTTGAAGGCTGGACTGCTTACATCAATGCCTTATCGGGAGCTGGTTTTGGCGGGTATGGAACGATTATCGATTTAACCACTTCATATCAAATTACAGAGAAATTTAAATTGGGTTTAAATGCAGCCAATTATGATATCAAAGATAGTTCGGTACCGGGAAGTTACGCAGGTGCTGCCTTATACCCTCAATTTGCTGTATTGGATGCAGTAACTTTAGGTTTAAGAGGTGAGTACTTTAAATTTAAAGCCGCGGGTGCAGTTCCGGCTACTGCTTTTACTGCAGTAACACTTACTGCAAACATTAAATCTGGTGGTTTAACATTTATCCCAGAAGTAAGATTAGACCACAATAGTGATAAACCGTTCTTCAAAGAAGGTGGCGCTGCGGCACCGAATGGTGGCCAATTCTCTTTGGCAGCCGTTTACGCTTTTTAAGGAAATAAAAATGTTAATATCAAGCCGTCCAGATGTAAATCGGGACGGCTTTTTCGTACCTTTAAATAATTACATTTGCCTGTTAACCGATTCCAAATGAAACATCTTCTTTTTATTATTCTTGTTCTTTTTTCAATTCAATTATCTGCGCAGCAAAAACAGTTTTCGAAAGATGATAATGGTAAATTTATTTATTATCAGGTGGTAGACTCGCAAATGATAAGCAAAGATACCTTGTTGCAAAGGGCTAAATCTTTTGTTAATGTTGCTTATAAAAAATCGATGAGGCAAGAAAGTGCTACCGATTCTTCTGTTTTGGCTAAAGGAACTATGGTAATTGATAAAACAATTTTGGTAGCTGGCCATCCAAGCGGAGAAGTAAGTTATAATTTCGTTTTTGAGGCGCGTAATGGCAAATATAGGTTTTGGTTAACCGATATACTGTTTATCCCATATCAAAGAGACCGCTATGGGAATTTTGTAGCGACTACTAAAATTGGCGTACCATTAGAGCGTACGCCTGGCAAATTGAGTGCGGGCGCATGGAAAGACATTTTAAACAGCGCTTATAATAAGATAGAAAAATTTGGTGATGATTTTAAGAAGTATTTAGCAACCAATAGGGTTGAAAAAGCCAAAAAGAAAGCTGAAACCATTTCAACGAAAAAATGGTAATTAGCGCATAGAAAATAATTCCTCAACCTTTTGGTAACGGAACTTAAAAATTTCGTTGATTTTGTTGTTCACCACCATGGCATTTACGATAACACCGATTGGTCCCCAGCCAATGCTATAGTGTAAGGTATCGTGCATTAATACACCGCCATCTATTTTTTCGAAATGGTGCTGGTGGTGCCAGAAAGCAAATGGACCAAACCGTTGCTCGTCGATAAAATACTCCTTATCCTTAACGTGTGTTATCTCCGTTACCCAGTTTAATTTAATGCCAAACAATGGGGCAACCTTATAGGTGATAATCAGGCCAGGGTACATTTTAGTATTGACGATGTTTGGTGAGGTTACATCAAAGGTCATATTCTTTGGGGTGATTTCGGCCAGGTTTATTGGCGAAGAAAAAAAGTCCCAGGCGGTATCAAGATCAACAGGGAGTTTTTGGGTAAATTCTAATCTATAAGTTTTCAAATTTTTGTTTTAAAGCACAACAACAAAGATGGGGTTTTGTTGAGGGAATAAGTTAAAGCTTGTGGATTTAATGTCAGTCTTTGGGTTAATTTTTTGCCTACAGCTCATGCTTTCCTCGGCTCGCCGCCGCCGATGGGCTCTTTCTTTTTGCTGTCAAAAAGAAACAAAAAACACCGGCTGAAAATTTATTCATTTTATATTATAGTTTTCAGCTGCATTCATGAGGGCTTCGCCGTTTTCTTTCGAAGTTAGTAGGTTGGCCGTGTCGGTGGAGCCCGAAAAATTTGTTAGGCCGGATTTAAGTAGAACGGGGATATGGTGCTATGGCCTAGTTAGGTGGAAATGCGTAGTTTGTAAACCATTCATATTCAAATAAATATAAAGTGATGTCAATGGTGGAATAGTCGAAGACTTAACTGTATAGTTTGTAAAGAGATTGATATTGGTTGTCTGTTTTGCCCCGAATAGCTGTACTGTTTAAGCCGCCTAAACCCGATCAAAGCGAGATGCCGATATTTCAGTCGGCAGAAGCGGGAGCGGGACTGCAATAACCAAAAAGCTACTGCAATTGCTTTCCAAAAAAAAATGTTCATTAAATAATCAGCTTTGACAAATTTCTAGCATTTGGCCAATAAATTTGTCAAAGCTTTACACTAATGCACCATTTTATCTGCACAGGTAGAACTGGCAAATGCTTCTGGTTTAGCCTTAAAAATAAAGCCCATACTTAAAATATATCCCATGGCATCGTTAAGTGCTTTGTTCGATTTAAACGATGGACTGGTGTTGATATCGGCATGTACTTCTAAAGCCACGTCATAAATATCAAGTAAATCACAAATAGAATAAGCAGTTTCGATTGATTTTTGCACTTCCATTAACATTCTTTCTTTAATGCTTACCTGTTGTGTGCTTTTTTCCTGATGGATGTACATAAAACCGCCATGATGTTCTCTTAACAGCACAATTACGGTTGCAAAATCGGTTACTGCGCCTTTTACCTGCGAATCGGTACCGATGCAAACTTTAAGCTTAAAGCCGTTTTGGCTTTCTCTGATAATCGCGTTTTCTACTTCTTCGAGGATTGAAGATTGAATAATTTCACCACTAAATTTTTTCCACATCATACATTTGTATTTTTTGAGGTTAATTCCAAAGGAATCCCTTTGGGACGAATGGTAATCAGGTTTTTATAAAAATAAGTGCTAAAAATTAAATATGTGTTAAGGTTAGGTTGTTTATTTGCTAACAAAAAGTTAGTTATCAACAAGTTAGTGATAATAGTTTGGATGAACTTATTATTTGTTGAAACAAATTATTATTCGGTCCGTTAATATTTGTACATTCATTAAAAAATCTTAATTATGAGAGCAGAATTAATTCAAGAGCTCCAGTTATTACAAAATAGCAGAGCGAATAAATTTGCAGATGAACTGGCTGACAAGATCTTATCTTCGGTTGATGCCGTTAACGAAAAAGTGCTATCATCAATGTCAAAACGTGGTAACATGTTAATGTTGCTCGAGAAAAGATTAAACTTTTCTACGCTGCGGAAACTTAGGGAAAGATTTTTCAAGCCGTAACTAAGGCTGTAGTTCTGGGCGTAAAGAGAAATGATTACCTTTATGGCGGAATGATAGAAAATGCCTT
>NZ_JBFTQI010000511.1:0-4372 GCF_056398925.1 Pedobacter sp. 01T416_2 | reverse complement strand
GCATTATATCGCGAAGCAATAATTAAATATGAAGGCAATGGTCTGAAAATTTTAGGAAAAAAAATACTGATCAACAATTTCGTCACTGGACAGTACAGGTTCAAATTAAACTATTTTTTTGTAGCTGGAGACAATCGATATTCCTCTATAGATTCAAGATACTGGGGTTTTGTGCCGGAGACATTTATAATTGGCAAAATGTCTTTAAAACTCCCGTTTTTTTAAATGTCTTAATACCAATTAATTATATTTTAAACTAAAAATCAAATTTAAATGAAAAAACAATTTTTTAGCGCTCTAGCGCTTTCCCTTGGAGCAGCAGCGCTGTTCTTAAATGTGAACGAAGTTTCTCAAAAAGAAGCATCGAGCCTTAAAATCAGTTCTGTCCTGAAAGTCTATGCCAGGGAAGACAGCGGTAGTGAGAGTGGAGGTGAGAACGGCAGTGGTGAAAGCGCTGGCGGAAAAGGTTGGGGCTACAGTACATCTCAAATCCAATGCGCCTCGCCCCAATACGATGCAACTGTCGCAACACAGGTAAATTCTGGAAGTGGTGCCGGAGTTGAGGTACAGGCTGGTGGTATCATACCTGGTACTTCAATAACTGCTGGAGTTACAGGAACTTATTTTACCAGTGCCGGATCTACTACTATCACAACCCAAAAGTCTCCGACCACTAAAGATGTATGTGTGAGCGCCTCTTGGTATAACTACTGCGGTGGTGCTATTAGTTGTAGATACATAGCAGGCTAAGTTTTTAACAAAATATTGATATTTCACACATTAGACCTCAGATTTCAACGGAATCTGAGGTCTTTAATTCCCTATATGAATAATATAAAAGCTAACCTGTTTCTTTTTTCGGTACTAGTGATACTGACAAGTTGCAGAAACAATAAAGAGGCTATGGGTAAAACAGATAACTCAACTGTCAAAATCATTGAGTTTAATCCCCAGGGGGGAATGTCCCCAAAACCAGTTGAGCTTGAAGACGTCAGCTTTATAAAGTTAGCGGGCAATAAAAATTTCACTGTAGAAGATATCAGTGACCTGATCTTTAGTGATAAGTACATTTATGTCATAAATACCTATACTTTTTCGGTTTACGATTATCATGGCAGACAGATCAAGGAAATTGATCTTAGAAAAGAAATAAATGAAACAACAGACGGCATAACCCAAGGCAAATTTAACTACTCCACCAATAGGCTCGATCTCCTTATAGATAATGGTAAGACTTTACTTTCTTTTGATGCATTAGGTAACTTAAAGAGTTCAACAGATTTAGTCTGTCAGGTATTTAATTTTCAACCTATTTCAAACTACTATCTATTTCACAACGGATTTAATTTGTGCGGGGCACAGGAAATTCAACAGGGGTTTTCCTACCGTTTAACTTTGGCAAGTTGCCTCAATCCTAATCAGATTGAGGAAAGCTATCTAAAATTCAATTTCAACGGGCTTAAAAGTCCCAAAGCTGTTATTGGTTTACGCAACTTTAATAAAATCAATGGTAATCCGGATTCTGTGCTTATGTTTGAATCCTTTTGTGATACCATATACAGCTTTGACAAGAAAAAGCTGAGCAGTAGGTATCTCCTCAAATTTACCGGAGAAAGTGTACCCCTTTCTGAAATTGTTTCTGATATGGATATAATTGATAAATCTTCTGAAATAGCCAAACAAAAACTGACGATAATTTCTAATGTAATGGAAAACGAAAGGTATCTGAATGTGACATTCCACTATTATTCAAAAAAGATTAATATTAAACTTGTCGGATACGCCCTATATAATAAAGCCCACAATTTTGTAACCGTTCAAAGTGAAGGTAAGAACCTTGAAAGTACAATTGATGGAATACCCTTTAAATTTAATTCTAGTACCTACCCTTCATATATGGATATGAAAGGAAGGTTTGTCAATCATGTTATCCCTTCTGAGCTAAAACATGAGTTACAGGTTGAAAATCGGAACAAGAATATCAATGGGCCTGCTCATAGACTGATTGAAAAATTCGGACTCAAGGACTATTTGAATGATGAACGTCCTATTATAATGTTATATAATATAAAATAACTTTGATGATAAATTTAAAAAATTGCTTGTTTCTATCGTTGGGGCTCATGCTTGTCTCCTRCAAAGATCAAGGACAGAAATTTGATCTGGAGAGTGAAGCGTTACAGGATGCCGTATCCCAGGTTAACAAACGACTTGAATATCAGGATACACTCCTGTTCTCTACATACGCTGATGATAATAAAATGATCAACGTTCCTTTTACGGTCAAACATGAGAACACACTGGTTTTTAAGAGTTCGATCACTAACTGTGAAACGTGTTTTGATAGCGTTATGACACTTCTTATAAAGGGTGATTGGGTGGGGAAGGTAAATTTGGAGATCTGGATAGAAAATCCAAAAGTTTCGAAAATGCTGGAGTCCAAACCCTGGTATTCTAAAAATTTAAATATAGTTTTTAGACCTATTGATGGTATTTTACTTGCTACTTTAAAAAGTGAAAAGGTTAATAAGCCTTATTTCTTTGTGTTAAACAAACAACGCAGCTGCGTGTCCAACCTGTTTTTTCCAGAGCGTGAGAGCAGTACAAATACGCAGAAATATTTGGATATAATTTTAGACAAATATCCGAAATCCTAATCCACTAACTATTTTATAAGTGAAGTGCGTGGTGAGGCCTGCTATCAGTTAAAAAGCCTTTGCTTTTTTTTGAACCGAATACCTACCTTGTCCCGCTGTTTATTTCAATTGAATCGAATTATGTCTGCATCAATAATCAAGCGCATATTTGCCTTATCTGTCATCAGCCTCAACTTACTTGTCTCGGTTTTTGGACAGGGTCTCAGAGAACCTTCCAGCATTAGAATAATACCGACTAATTATGCACCCGAGATATCAGCGTCAGAGGTTTTTGAAGAGATAAACTATGTCCCGTTGGAAACAACAAAACGTAGTGTTTTTGGCGCACTGCAACAATTGATTGTGACCAAAGATCACTTCATTTTATCTGACCGCGAAACTAATTGCATTTTTGTATTCTACAAAAACGGTAAATTTTTGTCTAAAATAGTCCGCCAGCCATCCGAACGGCAGCTTTTTTGGGTAGACCAGAACAAGCAGGAGATAATATTTATGATCGGGATGAAAAGCTTTCACTATTATAGTTACAATGGGAGCAAGCTAAGAGTGGAAACTAAAAGCAAACTTGAATTCTCTGTAGATTCACATTTTTTTCAGGATGGTATTACTGCCTATTCGGCCTATATCGTAAACGAAAAATTTTTTAAAGATACTGTAAACCATGAAGTCTTGCTTGCCCGTAATGATAAAGTATACGCAAGTTTTCTTCCCTACAATATGAAGAATTCAGCTTTAACGACTGACAATCTTCCAAACCGGGAACAGGGACCCTTTTTTGCAAGTGGAAATTCCAGCTGGGTCTATTATGCCAGGCCCTATGATTACAATGTTTACAAGGTTACTACTTCCGACATGTACGAAAAATTTACTTTTGTCTTTCCATCAGAAAACAGCTTTTCAAAAGCAAATTTTAATGATCCATTATTCAAAAGGGACGCCAGACAGTATTTTAGGAGCAATCCGGATTTGATCTCAAGAATATCACACATATATCAGATTGATTCCTGCATTTCCTTTAAATTGACTACTGCTGGAAAAAAATTCGGTCCCATGTTATACAATTTAAAAAACCAAACGCTAGTTTCGTTCTTAAGTATAAATCCCGATTCGAAAAGTTATTTTATGCCTGTAAACGATAGTAAGGATGTAAGCGGTTTTGCTGATCAGGGTGCATTATATTGCGATGGCAAATATTTCTATTCTTCGGTTTCTTCTTCAGCTTTGATAGTGAGAAGAAAACAAAATATTGATAAAAACATCATGTATCCAAAAGTACTGTCTGCTTATTTTGAAAAAGCGAGTATGATGGATAATCCTGTTATTTTACAGATTAAGCCCAAGCAGAGTTTTTAGGGTATGAAATTTATCTCCCTTGGCCTATTTAGCCTATTATTTTTTTTATTTTCAAATGCCCTCGCCCAAAATCCAGAAGCGCTCAAAATAGGAGCTGCTAAAGGAACGGTAAAAGACTCTATAGAACATCATGCGCTGCGTTCGGCTACCGTCTCGGTTTATAAAAGGCAGGATTCCAGTTTGGTTGCCTATCAGTTATCAGGTATCCAAGGTGAATTCAGGTTCAATAATTTGCCTGTAAACACAGATTTAGAAGTCGTAATCAGTTTCATCGGGTACAAGCATTACAGAAGGAATTTTCTGATCGCATCCGCTTCCGATACGTTTGATTTTATGACCTTGTATTTAAGTCAGCAAAGTAT
>NZ_JBFTQI010000510.1:0-4381 GCF_056398925.1 Pedobacter sp. 01T416_2 | reverse complement strand
GAGCTGGAACTCATCGTCCCCACTGTTTCCCATATGGATTGTCTTCCGGCCATTTTATAAAGGTATCTTTTGAACTCTTTTTGGGCTCTGATAAACTACCCCGGTTCTTACACTACCATCTGATGACTTGGAATACCGGACGACCTAATACGGCAGGTTTAAATAAGTAATGCATCTGTGAATCTTTCCTTATGGATTTGACCAGGTTGCATTTGATTGGGCTTCCCCATGATATTGAAAATTTTAATCGTTTTCCTATTTTTAAATTTAGAATCTAGGTTCAAAAAACAAAGGTGAGTTTTTGGTATCAAAACCAAATGACTGTCATTCAAAATTCTAATTTCCAATCAATTATACGGGTAGGTTCGACACCCTTTCGTTCCATTATACTATTAGATAATCTTCCTCTTTGCAACAGGGATAGCAGCGGATACCTGCCCTGCGCTCAAGGCCTGAAGGCGTATGAGCGGATAGCCAGGTAAGTTGCCGAGATAAAATTAACATGATGTAAAACAACAAAGGCCACAATGTTTAATACTGTGACAAATAATCCACCCTCTAAAAAGCGAAAAGCTGGCTGGGAGCTCTCGTTTCAGTATACCTTCCCAAAGTATAGATATTACAAAGAGGGTGTCTAAAAAGGAAAATCTAACGTCTTAGTGGCATAACATTTATGAAAACATAAGGAGCTTTCAACTCATTCTGGAACAGCAGGAACATATTACACGCTTGTTCACATAGACTGTATATTTCACTAATAGTAGTCACCTCTCCATTTTAGTGCAAAGTGGCCGTCAAATAAATTGCCGAGTAAATACCAAAATCTCCTCCGCCTATAGGTTGGCCCAGTGACAAGCTATGGTACGACGAGACAAATAGATCGTAAAGAATTAATTACTTATTTTAATGACTATCGCTTCCTGATTTATCAAAGAAGTTCTTAGTTCTTTTGGAATCGAAACAGCGATTCCGTCGTTTACTTTCTTGCTGCTCAACTTTTGTTTATTGATCAATAACATTGCTTTCAAACCGCCTTTCAAGTTGGTTTTGATGGTTATTTTGGCAGGTAATTCTTTTTCGTCTTCTGCTGGCATATAAATCCCATATATGGCATTCTCTTTTTGAGTATAACCAATATTCCCATCTAAGTACGGCGAAACTGGTTTAGTGTCATAAATAGCTTCACCGTTTACCGAAAGCCATTTTCCTACGCCAGCTAAAGTTTTTTCAATTTTTGAATCAAATTCGCCTCTAGCATCTGGGCCAATTCCCAGTAACAAGTTTCCGCCTTTTACTACGATACTGGTCATCAAATGCACCACTTCTTTTGAGGATTTATAATGGTCATTTGGCACCCATCCCCAAGCTCCTCCAAGGGTTATGCAGCTTTCCCAAGGCACGCTTAGTGGTTTCACAGGTGTTACTTGCTCTGGTGTCAGATAATTTTCATATTCACCAGGCACCCAACGATCTACAACCAGCATTCCAGGTTGCTTTTTACGAGCCGTTTCCGAAATCAATTTCATATTAATATCCATATCATAAGGATATTTGCAATATTCTTCGACCCTTTTATTAATGGTTGCTAATGGACGAACYCAACATCCATCAAGCCAAAGAATATCGACTTTCCCGTAATTTGTAGTTAATTCGTTCAACTGATTTTGAGTGTATTTCACATAACTTTTCCATCTGTCTGGGAATTTTGTAATGTCATACGTAGGGTTTCTATCCTTTGGAGGATAATACGACCACCAGAAGTCTTCGGTTCCAAAATCAGGTTTGGAAAAATAAACACCCACTGCCAATCCTTCTTTTCTTGAAGCATCCAATACGTCTTTTAACACATCGGCTTTTGGACTTTTGCTATAAGGCAATGCTGGATTTGTAATTTTGAAATCGGTAAATTTCGAATCATACATACAAAATCCATCATGATGTTTGGAGGTGAAAATCATGTATTTCGCTCCGGCACCTTTAAACATTTTTGCCCATTTCTGGGAATCCAATTTTGTTGGATTCAATTTGTATTGCGCATTTTTGTAATCGGTGGCATATTTGTTATAATTATCATAACCGTCTCTGGTTACCCAAGGTTCAGGCACTAAGCCCCAAGATTCAAGAAATCCTAATTGAGTGTAAAGCCCCATGTGGATCAATACCCCAAACTTATAACCCTGCCATTTATCAAGATTGGCTTTTACCAATGGATCTTTGGTCATAACATAATCTTCCTCTTCGGATTTATCAGCCTTCATGCTAAAATCACCTTGAGCATAACTAGAAAGTGTAGTGGCACAGATAGATGCCACTAATAATAATTTAAACTTATTTTTCATAAGTACATAATTTGCTCTTTACTTTTTGAAAATTCTATAATTTTACAATTCAATTTGTACAACATCAACCAGATTGGTACGCATAGATGCAGGTAGTTTAACTTGTACTTGTCCATCGATATAACTGAAATTTAACGACTTACTTGAGCCCAACACCTTAACCTTTTTTGGTTCACTTGCTGTTTTCAGTGTCAGCAAAATGTCTTTTGCTGGAAGCCTATCTTTTTCATACATCCCTTTGTCTTTAAATTCAGGGATGGCGAAAAGGTAACGAAAATTGTTGTTTGACGTTGCAGGTACTGATGCTGTTTCATTAGCAGGCAGCTGCTTTGTATTTTTTACTGACTTGCTATTCGCTTTCATCCATTTTGCGATAACTTCCATATTCTGATACACGGCATCCGGCATCGAACCATCAGCTTTGGGACCAATACTTGGTAAATAATTAACCCCCCAAGCGCGCATGGCAACATATTGTCCCAAGATAAATGCATTGGAACGAAAGGGAAGCGTATTGCTGTTGCTCCAACTATCTGTCCAAGTATTGCAGAACTCTGCCCAAATATCACCAGGATCCTTTGACGGAGGAGTTCGTTCAAAAGTTATAAAATCACCTGTGCCATGCATACGAGGATTCATTACTATACCTGGTTGCAAACGTCTGATCTCTTCCTGAGTTAGCACCTTGGTAGGATTATCTATGGCTGCACGTCCATCAAACCAGAGCAGATCTATTTTGCCATAGTTGGTTAGTAGTTCCGTTAACTGTCCACGTACCATTACAGCGTAGGCAGCACGGTGTTTAGCAGTTTCTTCAGCAGTTGGTTTTGAAGTTCGAGGGTTCAGATTTGCGTCCAATTCAGGGAAAGTGGGATTCAACACTCTTGACTCCTGAAAAAAGAAGTTCTCATAATCTTTGTTAAAATACCAATCTGGTGGCGAGAAATAAAGCCCAACCTTTAAACCATATTTATGGCAGGCATTTACAAAGGGTCTCACTAAATCCTTACCGCCCATAAAGTTTTTTGTGCTAAAATCACCATAAGCACTTGGCCATAGGGCAAATCCCTCGTGGTGTTTGGTAGTAATTACGGCATAAGTAAAGCCCGCAGCTTTTGCAGCTTTAATCCACTTTTCAGGATCATAATTTTTGGCATTCAATTCCTTTGCCATTGCCCAGTATTCATTTGGGGTTATAATTGTCCTTTCACCATTTATTGCTTTGTAATCCCGCTCCTTTATTACCCTTTTAATTTCCAGTGTATCCATTTTTTTCGATCTTAGCTCCCAACCAACTACCATTGGCCAGGATGCATCCATATTTTTTACAGAAGATAATCCCCAATGAATGAAAAGTCCTAACCCGGCATCAGGATACCATTGTGCACCAGGATTGCTAGTATGGGTATATGTGGCATTTTTATCTGCTACATTTCCAATTTGTCCATGTTCTAATTTAACTCGATCATCTTTTTCTTGCCCAAAAATTGGAAATGAGACTACACTGAATAACAAGCAGGCAATCAATTTTGTAGTTGTAAATTGTTTTTTCATAAATTATAGTTTAATTGAAGTCATAGCGTTAAAAAACATTATAACTTGTTGTCTTTTTTGTTTATTATTTTTTATTAATTTCGTTTTTGAACTAAACAACATCACCCTTTTTAATCTATTTTAATTATTTTCATCATTTTGAAAGTCTTGCCTTTGGCACTAGTTACCTTAACTAAATAGACTCCTGTAACCAGTCTAGATACATCTAATTCGGCATTGCTACTTTCCATTTTTTTATTCAAGAACATTCGTCCAATTATATTAAATACCGCTACTTCATAAGGACCACTATATCCTTTAATATTAATATTCAATATATCTTTTACAGGATTTGGATAGATCTGCACACTAGCATCAGCAAGACCGTCAACTTTAATGTTCGATATGTCTATTGCACTAACACTTTTATTAGTTGAATTATTATCGGCTAAATTTGAACTTTGAGATGAGTTCATTGCCGTTGCTGAGTTTTGAGATAAAACAAGTTG
>NZ_JBFTQI010000509.1:0-4384 GCF_056398925.1 Pedobacter sp. 01T416_2 | reverse complement strand
GAATAAATTATGCCACTGATTTTGAAGCAAGAAAAGGAAGCCCGATCGGCTTGGGCTATCGTGTTCCTTTGGTTATTGCCTCACCTTGGAGCAAGGGCGGTTTTGTAAACTCACAGGTTTTCGATCATACGTCATCATTAATGTTTATGGAAAAATGGCTGGCTAAAAAAACAGGCAAAACCATTAAAAGTAATAACATTAGCGATTGGCGAAGGAATATCTGTGGCGATTTAACCTCAGTGTTCAGACCGTACAATGGAGAAAAAATTAAATCTCCTGAACCACTAAAACGCGATGTGGTAGTAACCAACATCGGTAATGCAAAAAACAAACCTGCCCAGGTTGGTCCTACGGCACTTAATAAAACAGAGGTTGCAAAAATAAATAAGTTCGAAGCTTTTTCTACAGAAACATCTAATCATGCCCCTAAACAGGAGAACGGAACAAAACATGCTTGTGCTTTGCCTTATCATTTAACAGTTGATGCAAATCTGGTTAATAATGAAATAGTACTTACTTTTCAATCGGCAAAAACCTTGTTCGGTAGCGAAATAGAAACCGTTGGTGCGCCTTTCAACATGTATACCATTGCCAAATTTAAAGGTGTTGCGGGCAAAACATGGGCCTATGCCGTAAAAGCTGGCGATGTGTTAAAAGACAGCATTAAACTGGATGATTTTGATAACGAAGTTTATGATCTTACAGTTAGCGGTCCGAATGGTTTTTACAGGAATTTCGCAGGAAGCAAAAAAAATCCTTCCGTTGTTATAAAAGCATATCCAGAGCAAGCTGGTTTGGTAAGCAAAAAACTTACAGGTACCCTGGTTTTCGCTATTGAGAACAAAGGCGCCAGTTTAGTTACGCTCCAAATTGTAGATAACAAATACAAATCAGGGAGCAAAACGGTAACAATTAAGCCAAAATCGGGTACAAATATCTCGTTTAATCTGGCTAAAAATGCGAATTGGTACGATTTCAGTATTGTGCAGGCGGGCAATACAACATTTAAACACCGATATGCAGGTAAAATAGAAACCGGAGAAATTACCCAAACCGACCCATACATGGGTAACGCATGATAAATATCCCCCAAAAAGGGGGATGGCTTTTGAAAGAAATTATGCTTATTTTGTATTACATGTGCAGTAAACTGTCTATAATCAAGATAAATTTTATAGTTTCTTTCATTTTGCTTTTTAGCCTTAAGCTATCGGCCCAAAGCTATAATTTTACCAATTACAGCCTTAAGGATGGCTTGCCTCAATCGCAGGTAATGGTAATTTATCAAGCAAAAGACAGGACGCTTTGGCTTGGCACTTTTGGTGGGGTAAGTAATTTCGATGGCAGGCAATTTACCTCGTACAGCAAAGCCGATGGGTTAGGATCAAATTCAGTAAACTGCATTACAGAGGATAACCAGAGCCAAATGCTTTTTGGTACTGAAACAGGTATCAGCATTCTTAAACGTGGAAAAATAAGCACCCTGTTTTCGGGTAAAGGGGTAAGCCATTTACTTAAAGACAAAGAGGGTGTTATTTGGGGAGTAAGTGAATATAAACTTTTCAAAATTGAAAAGGATAAAATCGTTTTTTATTCCATCGCTGGTAAAAATATCCATACCATAAACAGCGACAGTTCCGGAAACCTATATGCTGCTGCATCAGGAGTGGGTATTTATCAGCTTAAGAATAACAATTGGACAATCTACCAAGAGTTACCGCCAGCCATCAATACTTTATCTATCCGGAAGATCTTATTTGATAAAACGGTAAAGAATAAGGCCTATCTGTTAACCGACCATAGCGGAATTTATGTACTGGAGAACGGAATAGTTAAACCGTTTTTTAAAAAAGAGGGTATCGATACCTATTATTCCATCGCGCAGGATCATCGTGGAAATATGTKGGTAGGCTCTGAAAAAGGGGCTTACTTCATAAATAAAAATGGCTCAATCATTAATTTTAACGGAGAAAATGGATTGAGCGATAACCAGGTTAATGCAATATTTAGCGATGCTGAAAACAACATCTGGATATCTTGTTTTAGTGATGGTATTTACAAATATGAAGGCGATGCTTTTATTCGCTACAATAGGTTTAAGGGCRAGAACCTGGCATATCCAATAAGCGGAATAGCGGCAGATAAAAATAATAACCTCTGGTTTGGCACTTTTAACAAAGGTGTTTTTAAGTATGATGGTAAAGAGGTACAAAACATTGATATCCCCGCTTTTAAGGATAAAAAAATCTACTTCGTTTATGCCGATAAAGCAAAAAACATTTGGTTTTCTACCTATGGCAAAGGCATTTGGAAATACGACGGAGAAAAATTTAGCCAGGTATTAAAGCCAGAGAGGTTTGATAACAGCTCGATAGCTGAAGACGAGGAAGGAGGGATCTGGATAAACGGGTACATGTCATCTACTTATTTAAAGGATGGAAAAACCGAACGGATAAGTGGATTTGATGGCTATTTATCGTGTATTTATCCTTTGCAGAAGGATAGTGTGTTTCTTGGCACCTCAAATGGCGTTACACTTATCAAAAACAAAAAGATAGATAAAACATTTCGTATCAAATCGCTCACCAATGTGTACGTACTGAGCATTATAAGGCAGGGTGATAATTTGATTTTTGCTACGCTTGGCGATGGGATC
The DNA here is from genome assembly GCF_056398925.1 of Pedobacter sp. 01T416_2. Lineage (NCBI taxonomy): Bacteria > Pseudomonadati > Bacteroidota > Sphingobacteriia > Sphingobacteriales > Sphingobacteriaceae > Pedobacter > Pedobacter sp. 01T416_2. Next base: position 1,728 of record NZ_JBFTQI010000509.1, on the reverse strand, counting down.
ATCACCTGGAATTTAAAAACGAAAGCCATTAAACGTTATGTTGTTGCCAATGGGTTAAACTCAAATGATATTTATAGCCTTGCAACCGATAATGAAAATAATTTATGGGCCGGAACAGGACGGGGGATTAACAAATTAACTTTTAATAGGCAACAACAAAGTTATGAAGTTTTTAGAGACCATCCGCTCATTGTAGAATGTAACCAAAACGCAATTATCAATTACAAAAACAGCATATTGGTAGGCACCATAAATGGACTTATTCAATGTAAAACCAATCCGCTTAGGGAGAACAAAAAGAATCCTTTTATCCATATTCAACAGGTTAGTGTTTTTCATAAAAATGATCGGGCAAAGGATATTTCAGTAGATCTGAACGGAAAAGGAGATAAATTTTATAAACTTAACTACAGTCAAAACCACATTTCGATAAGTTTTAAGGGAGTTTATCTCACCAATCCAGAAAGTGTACTTTACCGCTACAAACTGGTTGGGGTAGATAACGATTTCAGCAAACCTGTACCCAACACAGAGATCGAATACTCGGCCATAAGACCAGGTAGTTATACTTTTCAGGTTTATGCTATCGCAAATGGCCAGCAATCAAATATAGAACAGTTTAGCTTTACCATTGTACCGCCGTATTATGATACCATTATATTTAAGATTGGCGCATTTTTGGTGCTTATTTTCCTGATCTGGCTTATCTTTTACCTCATTTTTAAAACCAGAGAACGTAAAAAACATCAGTTCGAAAAGTTAAAGTTAAAAGAGCAAGAAAAAATAAGAAAGCAAACTGCAGAAGATTTTCATGATGATATTGGCAATAAACTGACCAGGATTAATGTTTTATCCGAAATTCTGGATAAAAAGGTAGCAGGAACCGAAAAAGAGCAAAAGGAACTGATCAGGCTAATCAGAGAAAACGCCAGTTTGTTGTATACCGGAACTAAAGATATTCTTTGGGCGCTAGACCCACATAGCGATAATCTTTTTGAGATATTGATGCACATTAAAAATTTTGGAATCGATCTTTTCCAAAACACGGGAGTTACATTTAAAATGGAAGGCGTGTTAAGCAAATATCAAAAACTACACCTATCGATGGAGTTTAACCGAAACCTAACATTAATTTTTAAGGAGATGTTAAATAATGTGTTAAAACATGCCAAAGCAAGCCAGGTGTTGATTATGGTTATTGAAACCGATCATGATACAGTAAACATCTTAACAACAGATGATGGCGAAGGTTTTGATCTTGAAACGGTACAAAAAGGAAGAGGATTAAACAATATTCAAACACGCTGCAAACGTATAAAATCGACCTTTCAGATTTCTTCTATAAAAGGGAAAGGCACCACTACAACAATTTCTACCAGAATTCCTGTTACAAAATAGCACTAAAAGCGTCTTAATTAAAACCAACCACAAAAATGAGCCAGAATTTACGAATTGTTCTAATCGAAGATGACGATATTTTAAGAATGGGTTATGAATCGTTATTAAGCGATGTTGAAGATTTTGTAGTCGTTAACGCCTATGCATCATACGATTTGGCCAAAAAATACTTAGAGGCCGATCATCCAGATGTGATTTTGCTCGATATCCAGATGCCAGGCACCAACGGGCTGCAGGCCTTACCTTTTATCAAAAAAGCCTTACCTAACGCGAATATTATTATCCTCACCGTTTTTGATTCGCCCGAATTGGTTTTCGAAGCTCTTACCA
>NZ_JBFTQI010000508.1:0-4396 GCF_056398925.1 Pedobacter sp. 01T416_2 | reverse complement strand
GTGGTACTGCTTAGTGGTAATGCAGTATCGATGCCTTGGGTAGATAAGGTGCCAGCCATTATTCAGGGATGGTATCTTGGTTCAGAGGCTGGATCTGCATTGGCTGATGTTATTTCGGGGGAGGTAAACCCTTCTGGTAAGCTGCCATTCTCTTTTCCAAAAAAGCTGGAAGATAACGGTGCACATTTTTACGGTAAAATTTCCTATCCTGGAGATAGTATTAACCAATATTACAAGGAAGATATTTTGGTCGGCTACCGTTGGTTTGATACAAAAAAAATAGTGCCTCAATACGCCTTCGGATACGGCCTTTCTTACACCAGCTTTAATTTAGGCACTCTTTCTGCAGATAAATCGGTTTATAGTAAAAACGATATCATCAAGGTCAGGTTTACTATTAAGAACACAGGAGCACGCTATGGGGCTGAGGTTGCTCAGTTGTATATGAACGATCCTGTTTGCAGCGTACCTCGCCCGGTAAAAGAGCTGAAAGCCTTTGAAAAAGTGTTCCTGCAGCCAGGGGAAACGAAAGTTGTTGAAATGGATGTAAAAGTGTCAGATCTTGCCTTCTATGATGAAAGTAAAAAGGATTGGAACGTTGAACCTGGAGACTTTATCCTGCAGCTTGGAAATTCATCCAATAATATTTCCCAGAAACTGAAGATAACTGTTAAATAGCCGGCAGAGAAGAAGAACGTAAAATAAAACAGTATTATTTGGAGAGAAATGAGATTGTATCATAAAGGCAACTCCATCTCAGATGCTGTCATGTTGAGCTTGTCGAAACACCTTAATGGGTATTTAAACAAGTCCTTCGACAAGCTATCAATGACAGACTTCCATGGAAAGCTCGTCATTGCGAGGTACGAAGCAATCTTAATGCGCACGCTGGTAGCGATCGTTGTAAGATTGCTTCGTCGGCTGAAAAAGCCTTCTCGCAATGACGATTCCTCGCAGCTTAAAATAGGATAAAAACCCCTTATGTCATTAATATTAATTTTCATAAAATAAATTATCCTTCAGGATGACAAATCTATATTTATGATACAACCTCATTTCTTTTAGTTTCAATCTTTAATATGCTGCTATCGTTACTTTATCTAAATATTTTTTGGACGGCCAGTTGAACCTTAGCTGCGTCATTTTCGATGGTTTTTTTGATAGACTCGTCAAATGAAGGAGGGAAATCTGCTGTAACGGAGATCAGCTGTGCATGATTGGTCACAGTAAGTTCAAAGGCATGACTCCCGAACTTAAATTTGCTTTTTATTTTGTCTGCCTGTTTTTCAATTGCCTTAGAAAATTCATAGCTGTTGCTGATTTCGTCAAAATGATCCTTTACTGCATGGAAGATCAGGTGTGTTTCTACATCCAATTCGTTGATGATCACCCTGGCATTCAACAGCTCTTGTGCTGTTTTTCCTTCAGCTCCTTCCTGTAGGTTCTTCAAAGAGGGAAGCAAGTCTTCACTGAAGATGATATCTTTAGGATCGTTAATGAAAATTGTTGAAGGATTACCGTTTTCATCCATTCGCTGTTGAAGGTATATCGTGTCATTGCCGTCCTTAAGTTCTACGCTAGCTGGGGCAATATATTCTGTTTTAATGTCGGTAATGGTGTTTTTGATGAGCTTAACAACATATGCCAACACAGGGTAATCTGTAATATCGTTCATTGTTTCTTTTTTACAAATGTACGGCTTAGTTGAAGTGATATAAAGCGCCTATGGAAAACGAATTGATAATTTTGTTGTAAAGTGATCAACAAGAGGTAATTAATTTTTTCTTTGGCGAGACGCTGAGGTCCATCATTCATTTTACACCATTCAATCACTGAAAATATTAGCAAAATTTAATATTGTGGGTAATTTTATTCAAAGTTTTTTTTGATGTGCAGACTGTAATTTTTTTGCTATGTTTATACATCTAATCCGCTAATCGTATGAGAGTCCCGTTATCTTGTATTGTTGTCGATGATTCTGACTTAGATAGGAAGTCTGTTGAAAATGAAATAGATAGGTGTTCAGATTTAAAATTAGTTGGAAGTTTTGACAACTGTATTGAAGCATTGAGTTTTTTCAATGCGCACCATCCAGATATTCTGTTTGTGGATATAGATATGCCTGATATTAATGGACTCGAATTTATCAGAACCATTAACAATACCAGTACCATTAATGTTATTATTTCGGCTCACCCTGAGTATGCATTAGAAGGTTTTTTGCTCAAGGTTTTTGATTTCATTTTAAAGCCTGTAGAAAGCGATCGATTTGATGTATGTATGAAGCGCTTAACTGATTTTGTTATCCTTAAAGAGAAGGCGGAGTTATATGATATTTTATTCGAAAATGAAAATGTTATCTTTAAGGAGGGGTATGCTACGGTTAAACTAAATGTAAATGAGATTATTTATTTAGAGGCTTTTGGCGATTATACGAAAGTTGTTACTTCAAATAAAAACTATCTAACTTTAACTACCTTGAGTGCATTTCTAGAGTCGTTGCCTAGCGGCAAATTTATCCGTATTCATCGAAGCTACGTGGTTTCTATTAATAAAATTCAAGGTACGAGTTTAAAAAGTATTGATATGGGGGCAAGCGTTATTCCGGTAGGTAAAACGTATGTTAAGGAAGCTAAGAAAATTTTTAATTGATGGTTGACTTTAAATATCAATGATGAAAAAATACCTATTTAACATCGTTATTTTTTTTCTTTTCTTTTATTGTGCAGGGGTATTTGCCCAAAAACAACCAGATTTTCCTAAAATAAAATCGGCAAATAATATTAATGATTATTTAGAAAAGTTACTTCTTTCGTGCGATTCTGTTTATTTGGCGGGAGATAATAAATTACTCGGAACAACCCTAACTACGGCATTTAAAATTACCCCCAAAAACGATGCGAAGCATTTGTGCCGTTTTTGGTTTTACAAAGGTCTTTTAACCGAATCAAGTACGGCTTCTTCTGATTCTTGTATCAAAAATTATGAACAGGCACTAAAATATGCCAGGCAGGTTACCGATACAAAAATCATTACACAATCTTTAGGTTCTATCTTGTCGCTTTGCAATCCGGAAAAGAAATCAGGCAAAGCCCGGAGGGATTCTATTGCAAAGGTTTTGCAAACGGTGGTTGATAGCAAAAAAGATAACTATGCTGTGGCAGTTGCCCTCTTGTTTATTTCGAGGTATTATAAACTGACCGGCAACGACGGGAAAGCACTTCAATATGCCTTAAACGCATTTTCAAATTATAAGGAATTATACCAGTCGAAAAAAATAAGCTCAGACGAAGTGGCGGAGGCAGCGGTAATCGTTTCTAGAACTTATGGTAATATGGACCAGGAGGCTAAACAACAGGTTTATTTGGAGGAGATGCGCAAGTATTTAGTTAAAAATAAGGTTTTGCTAAGCTACTATTATTTGTATACTGCCAAAAACCTAGTGATCACAAAGAAAATGAGTAAGGCAGAATTATACTATGATAGCTTATTAAATATTTGCAAAAAATACAGTAATGCCGAATTATGGAACAATTGTTTAGATGCTGATATGTACTTTGCGCAGGGTTTTATCAAATTCGGTAAAAACAAAGAGGCCTTAAAATACAGTACGCACGCCAATACAATAGGTGAAATCTGGGCCTTTGATTTTTATAAAGCGCAATTAAATTACGTGAATGGAAAAGTATACTTAGCCTTAAAGGATTATACAAAAGCATTGCCTTATTTTAAAAAAGCCGAACCATTGGCGCTTGCCTGGAGCTATCAAGATATGCGCATCGCCTCGATAGAAAACATAGCAAATTGTTATGCAGGTTTAGGCAATTGGAAACAAGCATATGCCTACAGCAAAAAACTAAGCATGGTTAAAGATTCTTTAACTGCAATTGATACCAAAAAAATATTCGCTGAAGCCGAAGAAAAATATCAAAATAAAGAAAAGAAGCAATTGATCGATATTCAGAACGAACAACTGCTATTTGCCAAAAAACAAAAATGGTGGCTCATATCAGGTCTTTTACTATCAGGTTTGGTTGCAGTATTATTATATGCCATTTATAGGAATAAAAAGCAATCGGCCAATATATTAGATCAAAAAAACCGGGAATTAGATATTCTAAATAAAAAACTTAATGAATCCAATTTAACCAAAACAAAATTATTTGGTATTATTTCTCACGATTTACGAAGTCCTGTAAGCCAGTTATTCACTTTTTTAAAGCTCCAGCAAAAAAATGATATTCAGGTCTCTGAAGAAGAGCGGGATCAACACCGACAAAAATTAATAACATCTTCGAAAAATCTCTTAGAAACAATGGAAGATCTATTACTCTGGTCCAAAAGTCAGATGGAAAATTTTGAACTCGACATTGACGAGGTTGATTTGGCCCAATTG
>NZ_JBFTQI010000507.1:0-4407 GCF_056398925.1 Pedobacter sp. 01T416_2 | reverse complement strand
AGGCAGGCTCATCCGGGCTAAAGATCAACTGGTTGTGGCTTTCTTTTTAAAAATGGAACGGGCAGGGTAATTCAGTTTGCTTAAATCCTACTATCGTAATGTGATTCTAACTAACTGTTTTTATTAACAAAAATTAACATAATCTTCGGTTAAACTTCAGAATGTCTTCAGATTTCGTCCATAGTTTTGTTACAAAGGATTGAGGTCTTCACTCAGATGCTCTACATGAGTATAAGATTTATAAGGATTAGGAAAGCTAATAACTTTTTATAGATAGAATTTTACAAATATTTTTTTGCCTTTGCTCTTCGCTATCAAACAGTTATCTGTCGAGACATTGGCTAAGTATTTTAAGATATTGCATATTCACTATAAAAGGACATGGATAGAAAAGATTTTCTTAATAGCATTGGGATGAGTACTGCGGCCTTTGCCCTGATTAACTGTATCGGTTGTAAGAAAACTGAAGGCAGCAGCTCTTCAGATACTACAGGCCCTACAGGGGTGAATTTTACATTGGATTTAAGCCTGGCCGCTAATGCAGCACTGCTAAGCAATGGTGGATCTTTGGTGTCAAACGGCGTCATCGTCGCAAAGACCAAAACTGGGACATATATTGCTGTTCAGCGTTCATGTACGCACGAAAGCTATACTTTGACTTATCAATCATCAAACAGCCGCTTTTATTGCCCCAACCATGGAGCAACCTTTTCCGAAAATGGAGCTGTGACCAATGGACCCGCCTCCCGCTCATTAACTGTTTATAATACCCAACTTACGGGGACTACCTTAAAAATTTATTCTTAGTTATGAAATTACTTTTTGTTGCCCTTTTTGGGCTGTTTGCCGTTCCAACATTGTGGATAGGGAATTTTTCAGAAGCGCAGAAACAAGCTAAAGCTACGCACAAACAGATCCTGATCAATTTTTCTGGCTCTGATTGGTGCGGCCCATGTATCCGCCTGCGCAAAGAGATTTTAGAATCCGAAAGCTTTGAACAATACGCCGCTGCCAATCTTTTATTGGTTAGGGCCGATTTTCCACGACAGAAGAAAAACCAGCTTCCAAAAGAACAGATCAAACTCAACGAATCATTAGCAGAAATATATAACAGGGACGGCAAGTTTCCTTTCACGGTTCTGGTAGATGAAAATGGGAAAGTACTCAAAAGCTGGGATGGATTCCCGGACGAGAGCGCACAGGCTTTCGTTTCTGAAATCTATAAACTAAAAAAATAATTCAGGATGGCTAAGTCAGTTTCTGTAAACCGGATACTCAAGCTCATGGGAAACCGTTTTGAGTTTACTGTGATCGCTGAAAACGAGCAGGCAGGTAATCGGGCGATAGATGCCGCAGTAGCAGAGGTGAGGCGAATAGAATATCTTTTAACAACTTTCAGCGATCTTAGCCAGACCAGTTTGATCAATGAAAATGCAGGTTTACAGCCTGTAAAAGTCGACAATGAAGTGATAGCGCTTATTGAACGGTCGATCAGGATATCGGAAATTACCGACGGTGCTTTCGATATTACCTATGGGTCGATAGATAAACGGCTTTGGAATTTCGATCAAAACATGAGCAGTTTGCCTGATGAACAGACGGCATTGGCATCTGTTGGGTTAATAGATTACCGAAACGTCATTCTTGACAAAAAGAATGCAACTGTGCTGCTCAGAAATAAAGGTATGCGAATTGGCTTTGGTGGAATTGGCAAAGGCTATGCAGCCGATAAAGCTAAACTCATCCTACAGCAAATGGGGATAAACAGTGGAATTGTAAATGCTGCAGGTGATCTGGTTACCTGGGGTACACAGCTTAATGGCCATTCGTGGACAGTAGGTATCGCCGATCCGGAACAGACCAATAGGCCATTTTCTTCGCTGAAAATCAGTAACATGGCGATTGCCACTTCTGGCAGTTATGAAAAATATGTTACTATAGGTGGGAAGCGCTACTCGCATACAATTGACCCCAAAACGGGGCTTCCGGTAAGTGGGGTGAAGAGCGTGAGTATTATTTGTCCCAGTGCTGAGCTAGCAGATGCCCTGGCTACCCCAGTTGTGGTAATGGGCGTAAAAGTAGGGCTCGAGCTGATTAACCAGATTAAACAAGTGGCCTGTATCGTAATCGATGATAATGATCGGGTATATACCTCAAACAATATTAATGTGATATAAATATGAAAAGTTCCAGAACATTTTTCCTTTCAATGGTTACCGCAGTATCGCTGGGCAGCCTGCTTAGTGCCTGTAGCAGCGTAAAGCCTTATCAAAAAAGTAAACTTAATGATGCAGACATGATTCTTTCGGCCCGCAAAGCCCAAAAATTTGAACAAAGTTTTCAGCTCTACCGCGAGGGTGCCTCGGGTGCCAACGGAGGCAAAAGCGGTGGTGGCTGTGGCTGTAATTAACATGGCGATCAGAAAATGAGAAAAATATATCTTCATGTGCTTTTCATGTACTTCGGTATCTTGAGCACCTATGCACAAACCAGGCCCGAGCCTGCAAAAGCAGATAGCAGTAAATATCAGTCACGGAAGTTAAAAGTCGATGAGATCAACCTGGTTTCAGCCTATTATCATCAGAATGGTAATAATTCTGCAGTTACAGGTGGTATTGGCACCGAGAAACTGAGTGATTTTGCCAATACCATAGATCTTCAAATGTCCAAGTTCAATAAAAGAGGTAAAAAAAATACTTTTCTTTTCGAACTTGGTGTAGATCATTATACTTCGGCCTCTTCTGATAAGATCGATCCTAGTACCATTTCTTCAGCTTCTTCTGCTGATACCCGCATTTATCCATCACTAAACTGGACGCACTCCAATGAAGAGACCGGAAATTCATTTGGATTTACAGGATCATATTCAACAGAGTTCGATTACCAGTCAATGGGAGCTGCTTTTAATTTAACCCGTTTATCAAAAGACAAAAATACCCAGTTTGACTTTAAACTCCAGGCCTTTCTAGATCAATGGACGGTGATCTTACCGATAGAACTGCGAACGGAAAATACCGGAAGAGGCGGTGAGCAATATGATACTGCACCAAGAAATTCTTTCAGTGCATCCTTCTCACTATCGCAGGTCATCAATCAAAAATTTCAGGCTTCCCTGATTTTAGAGCCATCTTATCAAAAAGGATTGCTGGCTACCAAGTATCAACGTGATTATTTTACAGATGGTTCGATGCGTGCTGAAACCCTGCCCGAAAAGCGTTATAAGTTACCTATAGGATTGCGGATGAACTACTTTTTGGATGACCGTTTTGTGATCCGCACATTTTACCGATATTATATGGATAACTGGGGCATAAGGGCTCATACGGCCGAACTTGAAATTCCTGTTAAGATCAATTCGTTCTTTTCTATAAGTCCTTTCTATCGTTACAACAACCAGGTAGGGGCCAAATACTTTGCACCTTATGGCCAGCATTCGCAGTCGGATCAATACTTTACCAGTGATTATGACCTATCCACGCTGACGAGTGATTTTTATGGTGCAGGTATCAGGTTTGCTCCACCTAAAGGCGTTTTCGGTTGGCAGCGCTTGAATATGCTTGAATTGCGATATGGTCATTATTCCCGGTCAACAAGCCTGGTTTCCAATATCGTATCGTTAAACCTAAAGTTTAAGTAAGCCAGTTTATCTAAACTGGCCTTTTTCCAACAGTGAAATCGTACTGAGCTGAATCTTATTTAACCTTTCCTGAAGTTCGAGGGCTTTGTTCTTTTCAGTGAGCAAAGCCTTCAACCGGTCTACTTCTGCAGTAAGTTTTTGTTTCTCCTGTAACTCCATCTTCGAGAAAACCTTTCCACTTTCGTAATAGCTGAAAAAATTATAGTTCAGGATTTCACTCACGCGGACCAAAGTAAGGATATCGATAGTTGCGGTATTCAGCATCTCCTGCGTTTTTGTTTTGCTGATCTCAAGGGCGGCGGCAATGTCTGAAACAGAGATATCTTTCTGCTTCATTTCCTTCCAGATCATTAAGCCTATATGGACACTCATCTTATATTATGGGATAATTTTGAAACATTGAAATTACGGAAAGCAGGCTGATTTAATCATTTTTTGTGGTAATGATAATTAGTCTAAATATTTCTTTAGCATATCATCATAATGATCGGGCACTTAAATGCTAACATCGGAAGAATCATTTTAATAACTGATGCGGCTCATATTTTTAACACGGGCTTTTTACAAACTTTATATCTATCAAAAAAGACCCATTATGAAAAAAATCCTGGTACCTGTTGATTTCTCTGCAACTGCAGAGAACGCAGCCGATTATGCAACTGATCTGGCCCATGGTATTGGTGCCAGAGTAGAACTGTTAAATGTTTTTCAGGTTCCGGAGTTTTCTCCTGCTGCGGCATCTCTGGTATGGCCGCTTGAAGAATATAAGC
>NZ_JBFTQI010000506.1:0-4422 GCF_056398925.1 Pedobacter sp. 01T416_2 | reverse complement strand
AGCTTCTTTCATATCTTTTATAATTTGTGCATATACCTCTTTTGATGGGGTCCGCGGAATACTTACATTATTAGGATCAGTGGATGGCGTGAGTTTTAGCGGGATATCACCAAAATTTTGCACCAATAAAAAATGATACCAAGCCCTTAAAAATTTAGCTTCGCCTACAATTTCATTTAAAGTAGTTGCATCAACATTTGTAGCATTTTTTTGATTGGCAATTAGCAGGTTAGCATTTTCAATACCTTTATAACATGCTACCCAATAAGCATTTAGCTTGGGATTGGTATAGTCAATATTATTGTGGAAAGAAAAAGCATTTCCAAGCACACCACCACTATAAGCGCCTTCCTCGGTACACCCTTGAGATTGTATCCCGATAAACTCGCCATACATGGCATTAGTAGCTAACGGAGAGTAAACCGCGGCTAATGCGCTTATCAGATCGGTTTTAGATTTATAAAACTCACTTACCTGCACAAAATCAGTTGGGCTCCTGTCCAATGCTTTGCTACAAGAACCTAATACTATTGGCAATGACAGCAATAATAAAAACAATGCTCTGGTTTGGACAGTGGTATATTTAATCGACTTTTTATACCAACTACCGAAAGATATAACTAATAAACTTTTCATATCAATTTCTTTAAATATTAAAATAAAATATTTGCTCCCATGGTAAGCGTTCTTGCCCTTGGGTAACCTGAATAATCAAATCCTGGAGTTAATGCACTATTGAATGTGCTGATCTCGGGATCTGGGCCTGAGTATTTTGTCCAGGTAAAAATGTTTTGTCCAGAAACAYAGAACTTTAAGGTTTTTATACCGATCTTTTTCGATAAGTTATCAGAAAGACTGTAACCTAATTGTACGGTCTTTAATCTCAAATATGAGCCATCTTCTATGGTCCTACTCGAGTAATAACCTACAGGCCCTTGTCCACCTATCCTGAAATTTGTTGTATTTGTATTGGTAGGTGTCCATCGGTTAGTATAACTAGAAAACAAGTTTAAATATTGGTTATTACCATTGCCATTGCCATCAAACAAAATCCTGTTCGCATTCTGGATATCGTTACCGTAGCTGAATTGGAAAAATAAATTGAGATCGAAATTTTTGTATTTAAAGTTATTGCCAAATCCGCCGCTACCAACCGGTAAGCCCCTACCAATAACGGTTTGATCTGTAGCATTAATAACACCGTCGCCATTAAGATCCTTGTACTTAATATCTCCAGGCTGTATACCCGTTCTTGCAGTTCCGTTGGTTGGTACGTTATCTTTTAATATATAATGTGAACCTGAACCCGGAAGTACCGCAGAAGGATTAAAGCCCGGAAGGTAATTAAAATCGCTTGTTTGGTATAAACCATCAAAAACATAACCATACATTTGACCTAATGGCTGTCCTATTTTTGCGATATAAGACGGAGACGAAGCATATTGAAGATCAAAATAAGTAGCAGTCATCAATGCGTCCTGATTTTCTGCCAGAGCAAGTACTTTACTCTGGTTCCAGGATATATTAAAGTTAGCTGTCCAGGTAAAATCTTTGCTTTGTAGAACCGTACCATTCAAACTCAACTCTAAACCTTGATTTTGAACACTACCAACATTTTTATAAACAGTACTATAGCCTGATGTTGGCGGAAGTGCTGCGTTTAACAATAAATCATACGTTTTTTTTCTGTACACGTCAGCAGTAAAGCTAAGCCTGTTCTTAAAGAAAGAAAGATCGGTACCAATATTAACCTGTGATGTTGTTTCCCATTTTAAATTAGGATTGGCCATCGTAGTTGGTGAGGCCGAAGCGACAATTGTATTGTTAAAGACAGCCCCACTTAAATTAATTTTTACTGGTGTTAAAAAGGCATAATCGCTCAGTCTGTTATTTCCGGTTAAACCATAACTTATTCTCAGGCTTCCGTCGGAAAGAATTTTATTTCCTTTTAAAAATTGTTCGTCACTGAAACGCCATTTAAAGGCCCCTGATGGAAAATATGCCCATCTGTTCTCTGGCGTAAAGCGTGACGAGCCATCCGCGCGGTAGGTACCAGTAAAAAAGTATTTCTTTTTATAATCATAATTCACCCTCCCGGTGAACGAGTTCAAGGCCCAATCTGAATAGGAAGCTGTTACGCTTACAGGAGTGCCTTCATCTAATCCATTTACACCTAATGATGCATTGGGTAAATGATTGGCAGCCTCACCGTCGCTTGATGTACTACCCACTTGTTCTGATACAATACCGTTTACAGTAAGCGAATGCCCACCATTAAATGTTTTACTATAGGTGAGCATGTTTTCGTTCACCCATGAATTACTTGCAGTATTTATGATTGACCCGTTTGGCCCGTTCGCTGACTGCCTTGGATTACCTTGGTTAGTAAGCGTATCATTAAACGCTATAATTTTTGTGCTGTTGGTTGATATGCCCCCGGTTACACGCAGGGTAAGCGATGGTAAAATACGATATTCGGCGTAAGCATTGGCAGCCAGAATATTGGCTGAACTTGTGCGTACCATATGTTGTTGGTTGATAACCGGATTTAAGAGCAAAGGATTAGATCCGTTGACGATTAATTGTGGGTCATATATATCGTTACTCAAGTCTTCGTTCACACTTCCCGACGCGCCAATCGGCGCCACAGGCCGGGCACCCCAAATGCCAAACATGGGTGCATACGCCGAGTTTCGGTTGGTGACGCTAGTGGAACTGGGCGAGCCACCACGGGTACCAAGATTGCTATAGTTGGCGTTGATACCAACTTTAAATTTATCGTTTATATTTTGGTCCAGTACAACACGGCCCTGTTTTCTGCTATACCCTGAGTTGATCATAATTCCATCCACATCAAACAAGTTTCCTGATATTGCATATTTGGTGTCTTTATTACCTCCACTTACAGAAAGATCATAATTATGGAAAGGGGCGGTAACGAACATTTGATCTTGCAGATCAATACCTGGTATGTTCTTGTAGCTATCAAGTGTAGCATATTTCAGGTAGGTCGAATCTGCAATAGTGCCGGGCCCTCTGACACCGGTAATAGGGTTTACATATAAGTTATTACTAAGCACATCTTTTTCCTTTTGGTACACAACGTAATCATAAGGACTAAGCAAATCCATTTTTTTTAACATTTTTTGCTGACCATAACTTATACCAAAGCTAATAACCGGGAGGCCGGCTTTGCCTTTTTTTGTAGTGATGATCACAACGCCATTGGCCCCCCTGGCTCCATAAATCGCGGTAGCAGAAGCATCCTTAAGTACATCCATCGATTCAATATCACTTGGGTTTAATGATCCCAGACTAGCATCTTCAATAGGAAAACCATCAATAACATATAAAGGAGAGCTGCTTTGAGAAATCGAATTATTGCCTCGAATAACAATATTGGGTACAGAACCTGGTTGACCATCAGGAGAACTAACAGCTACACCAGCAAGTCTTCCTTGAAGTGCGTCTGCAATATTGGCAACTGGCGCTTTTAACATATCATCAATAGGGGCACTAGATAGTGAACCCGTAACATCTTTCTTTTTAACGGTACCATATCCGGTTACCACAATCGACTCTAAGCTATTAAACGAAGGTGTTAAGGTAATTTGGACTGCCCCGGTAGTAGCTTTAACTTCCTCAGTATCGAATCCTATAAAAGATATGACAAGAATCGCGCTTTCATTTTTCACATCCATTGAAAAAAATCCGGCAACATCTGCCTTGACACCATTGCTAGTTCCTTTTTCCAGAATACTAGCACCAAACAATGGTTGACCAGAGAGATCTGTTATCTTTCCCGACACATGGTGTTTCTGCCCCTTAATATTTTTCAAATTATCTGGTGCGCTGTTTTCTTTAATTACAATTCTGTTATCATTAGATAATTTGAAATTAAAATTACTGCCTAAGGTCTGTTCCAATAATTTCGACACTTCGATTGCCCCCTTTTTCAATTTTACCTTTGGAATATTCGAAAACAACTCCTGTGGATAGATAAAACGATACTTAGTCTGTTTTTGGATAATATTAAAAACTTCGTCTACCGGTACAATTTTATCAGCATCAATCATCACTTTCTCTTGAGAAAATGAATTTTTAGTTGTGAAACTAAAAAGTGCTATACTTAATAAGAAAATGAATGTTCTCATAATAGTGGATAATATTCGTTTTCGAAATAACGAATGACCTTTGGTTAATTTAAATTTCATAATTTTGCATTGTGTTAGTTGAATATTTGGTTTAATTGATACACTTGTAAAGGGACGAAGTCGACGCACCGCTAAATGTTTGACTTCGTTCCCTTTTTTAGCTATTTTATTTCAAAATCATAGTTTTGCCTGTTATTTTATAATCTTTAATAATTCCATACCCTTTAATAGTTTCTAAAACTTCCTCTATCTTTTGATCTTTACCTAT
>NZ_JBFTQI010000505.1:0-4422 GCF_056398925.1 Pedobacter sp. 01T416_2 | reverse complement strand
GGGCACTACCACAGCTGCCACCGGAACGCCATCTACTTTTGAAATAGGACAAGGGATTAAGGAAGCCCTGCAAATTGGTGTTTCTGCAGGTGCCGACAGGCTTTCGCTTAAAGATGGTTTTTTAGGCAATCTGGCCGTTAAAATTTTGATGCCTCCTGAAGCACAAAAGGTTGAAAGAACATTACGTGGCATAGGCTTGAACAAACTTTGCGATAATGTGATTGTAAGCCTAAACCGTGCCGCAGAAGATGCTGCTACCGAAGCAAAGCCTATTTTTATCTCAGCCATTAAACAAATGACATTAACCGATGCGACTAATATCCTATTGGGTAATAAAGACGCAGCTACCGAATACTTTAAAAGGGTAACTACTTCCCAGCTGATGCAAAAATTTAGCCCAATTGTAACTACAAGTTTAAATAAGGTAAATGCCACCAAATATTATAGCGACTTAACTACACAATACAATCGCCTGCCTTTGGTTAAGCCTGTAAATACGAATTTAACCGAATACGTTACACAAAAAGCGATAGATGGTTTATTTGTTGAAGTTGCGAAGGAAGAACTCAAAATCAGGGGAAACTTAAGCTCAAGAAGTACAACCCTGTTGCAAAAAGTATTTGGTTACGCCGATAAGAAAAAGATTTAATCTGTTTAATTGTGGTTCGTGAGGACACGAACCACGGCGGAAAGAAATCAAATGCCTTGGTCTGTGTCCTCACAGATGGAATTAGATTTAAGTGTAGGTATTGATTGTGGTTAGTGGAGACAGGAATCAGAGCGAAGGATAAAATCGACTAACACAAAGTTTGTATTAAGTAAAATATAGCTTCTGCTTCCCTTCAAAAACCGCAGACACAAAAACTATTTGTAAAATTGTACATGACGACAATCAGCACCACATTAGTTTCTATTTTAATTCCCTGCGTTGCATTAATTACTTCCTGCAAAAGCAATAAATCCGAGGCAGAAAATGCGAAAGCCGTTTTAGATACTGTTTCTTTAAGCAGTAAAAATTTCGCGTTAGCCTATCAGGACGGAGATAAAATTGTAGCCACGAGTATCGATACCATGAAACAGATTTCGTTCGGCGGTGCTACCGATCCGGCTATTTCTCCTGATGGAAATAAACTGGCATATACTCTGAGCGATTCGGCCGGGAACAGATCCATTTGGATTGCTGATATGGAAAACAAGAGCCAGGGTAAATTGCAGGTAAATAGTAATAATTATTATCAGGCCATGTGGTCGCCTGATGGAGCTGCGATCGCTTTCAATATTTTTAACAGTAAAAACTTATGGAAGATAGGTGTTATAAAAACCGATAATTCTGGATATGTGATGCTCGATAGTGCATCTAAAATAAATGTTTATGCACCAACCTGGAAAAATGAAAAGGAAATCGTCGGACAGGATCTTACCAAACTTTACACCTTTGATCGTACCGGAAAGTTAATCGATACTAAATTGATAGCCGATTTGATTGGGAAAGAATTTTCCATTGCGAGTAGCAACCGTTTTTTTTATACAAAAGACGGGAAAAAACTGATTTTTAATGCAGGAAATGCCGATAGTTTAGACGGATTAACGGCACCGAGTGAAGCAGTTTATATTTTAGATCTGGCCAGTAAAAAAGTACAACGGATTTCGCCAAAAGGTATAAATGTTCCTTATGTTTTTCTTACGGCCGATGATCGGATTTTTTATAGCGGAGCTGAAAAACCTTTTACACAAAGCAAAATATATGTTTCTGATTTAGAGGGGAATATTAAAACGGTAGTGGATAAAGGAAATAACCCAACGGGTGCATTGAAATAATCTGTTTATTATGCCAAATAAAACAAGAATCGTTATTGTAGGAATTGGTGGGGTGGGTGGATATTTCGGGGGCTTACTGTCTAAGAAATATAGCAACGGAAATGATGTAGAAGTTGTTTTTGTTGCCCGTGGCGAACATTTAAATGAGATCCAAAATAAGGGTTTAACAGTAATAAAAGGGAACGAAAATTTTGTAACTAAGCCATATCTGGCTACCGATGATTATAATAAAATTGGCGTGGCCGATTTTATTATAATCTGCACTAAAAGCTATGATTTAAAACAAACCATCGAAAAGTTAAAGCCCTTAATCAACCATAGCACGATATTATTGCCACTTTTAAATGGCGTTAGCGCAAGTGATGAAATTTTAGAAATCCTGCCTCATGCAAATGTTTTAAAAGGCTGTGCATTTATCGTTTCCAAAATTAAATCGCCTGGTATAATCGAAAATTCAGGCAACATTCAAAAGCTATCTTTTGGTATGGATGGGCCAATAGGCGAAGCGGTTTTACATCTGAAAGATTTAATGTTTGATGCGGGAATCGATGTAACGGTTTCGGATAAAATCTCTACCGCCATCTGGGAAAAATTTATATTTATTTCTCCTACGGCTACCGCTACATCTTATTTCGATAGCTCCATTGGAAAGGTATTAGAAGAAAATCTTGAAACTGTTCTGAAATTAATTGAAGAAGTGAAAAACCTTGCCCTGGCTAAAGGGGTAATAATTAGTGATGACATTTCGGGCAAAACATTAAATACGATGAAATCGATGCCCTACGAGGTTACCTCGTCCATGCACCGCGATTATCTCAATCAAAAACCACAAACAGAAGTTGAGTCGTTAACAGGCTACATTGTACGGGAAGCCGAAAAACTTGGCATTGCTGCACCAACTTATCAAAAACTGTACGAAGGATTACTGAAAAAAGGATCACTATAAGTCGCTAAAAATCAGGGTGTTTTGACTGAAAAAAATCGATCTTCCGAAAAAAGTAAAGAAAATTTAAAGTAATATTGGGTTTCATCCGTTTACTGGGTTATTAAGCAAAATTTAGTGCCAACAAACGAACCTCAAAATATCATTTCAACGGTTGCCAATTATGGTAAGCGCTTATTCAGTTTCATCCGTGGAAGGGTGAATACGGATGAGGATGCGGAAGATATTTTACAGGATGTTTGGTTTCAACTCAGCAATCAACCAGAGGCTGGCGCCATTGAGCAGATTAGTGGCTGGTTATATCGGGTGGCAAGAAATAAGATCACAGATAAATACCGTAAACAAAAAGAAGAATCGTTAGAAGATTTCACTTTCGAAGGTGAAGATGGYGAAATCAATTTTAAAGAAATTTTACTTGCCGAGTCTTACTCACCAGAAGAAGAAAGTTTAAAAAAACTATTTTGGGATCAACTGTTTTTGGCATTGGGAGAACTGCCGGAGAATCAGCGTTACGTGTTTGTTCAGAACGAATTGGAAGAACGTACTTTTCAGGAACTGGCAGATGAAAGCGGAGAGAATATCAAAACATTAATATCAAGAAAGGGTTATGCTGTAAAACACCTGCGTAACCGTTTACAAAATTTATATCAGGAATTTATTAACTATTAAATTTGCAGACATGATGAATAGAAATTTTAATCGGCGCAAGAAATTTATTTTCTTTTTACCCGTAGCGGTGCTTATTGCAGCGGTATTGGGTTATGTGGTTATGTTTTTATGGAATTGGATTTTACCTGAGGTGGCACATGCAGGCAAACTTAATTATTGGCAAGCGCTCGGTTTACTTGTGCTGTGTAGGTTGCTTTTTGGAAACTTTAATAAAGGTGGTCATGGAGGACATAATGGCTTCCGTGAGCGGGCAAGGAGCATGCGTGCCAAATGGGAGACGATGAACGATGAGGAAAGAGCAAAATTCAAAGAAGAATATAAACGGAGATGTGGCGGATGGGGCCACCATCGCAATAAGGAATAATTTAGAAGCCTCGATTAAAATTGGGGCTTTTTTGTTTTACTGTGGTTCTGAATGAAGTGAAGAATCTCTTGAGATTCGTCATCTCGACCGTAGTGGAGAGATCTTCAAACTGTATTAAAAGATTTCTCCATTCCGTTTCACGTCATTCGATAGCTATCGGATCGAAAATGACGTCCGATACTTATAATATATCATCGGTAAGGGCCGTGAGTAATCTCAAAGCGATTTAACTAGCCCTTGAAAGATCCTTCGACTCCGCTCAGGATGACATAACGAAAGGATCAACGAGTAACTGTAGATTCTATTAATTGCTCGCTCACAGACCAACAGTTTAATTCATTTAAAAAGATCCTTCATTGCATTCAGGATGACAAAATTCTTTAGTAAATAAAAAAATCAAAATAATTTAAAGTAAAAATAAAGTTGCTCCGTCTTCCTATATAAATAACAAAAACAAAGATGTGTTAGTCAATTTGTTTAGGATGAATTGGTTACCGTAAAAAAAAAATATAGAGAATGAAAAAGATATTAAAAACCATAGGATTCGGAATTGTACTTGGTACAGTCGCTTTCTTCATACCATTTGTGTTCAAATTTATATTGGCCATCATGCTGATCGGTTTAATGT
>NZ_JBFTQI010000504.1:0-4430 GCF_056398925.1 Pedobacter sp. 01T416_2 | reverse complement strand
TAAAGTCTGTCAATAGTAGAGAAATTAGCTATTAAACAAAAAAAATCCCATAGGATTTGACCTATGGGATTTTGATTGTTGTATTTTAATCTGTTTTTTGGTTCAGGAACACAAAATTATGATCGAACATATCTAACTTAATTTTGCTGTCTTTATCTATCTTACCCGCCAATATCTCTTTCGACAACTCATTTAAGATTCTTTTTTGAATGACTCTTTTTAATGGTCTGGCACCAAACTGTGGATCGTAACCCAATTGTGCCAACCAATCTAAAGCTTCATCACTGGCATCCATTTCTATACCCATTTCGGCCAATGTTTGCTGTACATGTTTAAACTGTAAGCTTACAATATTTCTGATTTCGCTGCGGTTTAACGGAGTAAACATAATCAGCTCATCAATCCTGTTCAAAAACTCCGGACGAATGGTTTGTTTTAATACCTCAAACAGTTCGTTTTTGGTTTTGGCAATTACCTCATCGCGGTTTTCATCACTTAAATCTTTAAAATTATCCTGAATTAAATGTGCCCCAATATTAGAAGTCATGATGATGATCGTATTTTTAAAATTTACCGTTCTGCCTTTATTATCGGTTAAACGGCCATCATCCAATACCTGTAAAAGTATATTAAATACGTCAGGATGTGCTTTTTCAATCTCATCAAGCAACACCACTGAATAAGGTTTACGCCTAACTGCTTCGGTCAACTGTCCACCTTCATCATAACCAACATATCCTGGAGGCGCTCCAATTAAACGCGAAACGGCGTGGCGTTCCTGATATTCACTCATATCGATACGTGTTAGTGCATTTTCATCGTTGAATAAAAACTCTGCCAATGCTTTCGCAAGCTCCGTTTTACCCACTCCGGTTGTACCTAAAAAGATGAAAGAGCCAATTGGTTTGCGTTTATCCTGCAAGCCTGCACGCGAGCGACGGATCGCATCAGAAATGGCTTCAATTGCTTCATCCTGACCGGCCACACGCTGGTGTAATTCATCTTCTAAGTGAAGCAATTTCTCACGTTCGCTGGCAATCAGTTTGGTTACCGGAATGCCTGTCCAGCGGCCTACTACACCTGCAATGTCATCAGCTGTAACTTCTTCTTTAAGCATACGGCTATCGCTTTGCTGGCTTTCTAAATCGGCTTTCAGTTTCTCAACCTTATCCTGTGCTTCTTTAATTTTTCCGTAACGGATTTCGGCCACTTTACCGTAATCGCCTGCACGTTCAGCTTGTTCTGCTTCTAATTTATAGTGCTCAATCTGCTCTAGCTCATTATTTACCGCATCCACCAAATCTTTTTCACCTTGCCATTTGGCTTTCAGTTGATCACGCTCTGCTGATAGGTTGGCGATATCTTCTGATAGCTCTTTAACCTTTCTATCGTCTTTTTCACGCTTGATGGCTTCGCGTTCAATTTCTAAACGCATAATTTCACGGTCTAAAGCATCTACATTTTCAGGCACGCTGTCCATCTCCATACGTAGTTTCGATGCAGCCTCGTCCATTAAATCGATGGCTTTATCAGGTAAGAAGCGATCTGCAATATACCGCTGACTCATTTCTACTGCTGCGATAATGGCTTCATCTTTAATCCTTACTTTATGGTGTGTTTCATAACGTTCTTTTAATCCACGAAGGATCGAAATAGCATCCTGGGTATCAGGTTCTTCAACCATAACCTTTTGGAAACGGCGCTCTAAGGCTTTATCTTTTTCTAAATATTTTTGGTACTCATCCAAAGTGGTTGCACCAATGGCACGCAATTCTCCACGGGCAAGGGCAGGTTTTAAAATGTTCGCCGCATCCATTGCGCCTTCGCCACCACCAGCACCTACCAAAGTATGGATCTCATCAATAAACAATACGATTTCGCCATCACTCTGCGTAACTTCTTTAACCACGGCTTTTAAGCGTTCTTCGAACTCGCCTTTATATTTTGCACCTGCAATAAGAGAACCCATATCAAGCGAATAAACCACTTTGCTTTTTAGGTTCTCAGGTACATCACCTTTAATAATCCTGAAGGCAATACCCTCTGCAATGGCTGTTTTACCTACGCCGGGCTCACCAATTAAAATAGGGTTGTTTTTGGTTCTACGTGATAAAATCTGGATAACGCGGCGGATTTCTTCATCGCGGCCGATCACCGGATCAAGCTTTCCGCTCTCGGCATATTCGTTTAAATTCCTTGCATATTTGCTTAGGGCCTGGTAAGTAGCTTCCGCATTTTGATCCGTTACACGGTTATCGCCACGCAATTCTACAATGGCTTTTTTAAGGTCCTTTTCGTTAACGCCCTGTTCTTTTAATAATTTCGAAGTGCTATCGTTAACGGCTAAGATGCCTAATAATAAATGTTCTACAGAGACAAATTCATCTTTAAACTCTTTTAAAAATGTTTGCGCTTTCTGCAGGGCGCTATTGGCATTAGATGACAGATAGACATTGCTGCCGCTCACTTTCGGGAACTTGGCAATCTCTGCATCTAAGTTTTGATTTAATGAATTTAGGTTAACGTTCAGTTTCTTTAAAACATAAGAAACCACGTTTTCATCAACAGTAAGCAAACCTTTAAGCAGGTGTGCCGTTTCAATAGCCTGTTGCTGATTGCCTTGGGCTATTTCAGAAGCCTGTTGAACTGCTTCCTGGGCTTTTATAGTAAAATTGTTGAAGTTCATATTCCCTTTAAGGTCAAAACAAATGCCATCTTAGTTTTGATTTTTAAATCGGAAATTTTGTCGGTAAGATTCGGTTTTTAATGACTAAATTGCTGATTTTTAATGTTTTATACTGAAAAATTGTCGTGTATTGTTTTAAGTATACTAGGTTTGTATTATAAATTGCCAACCGTTAACTGCCAACTGATTTGGGCGTTACCCATGCTKCGCAAGGGCCCGGGCTTTTCAGGGCTGCGCTGCGGCTCCGGTACCGATGAAGGATCGGTACTGAACCCTTACAATCCCTAACGCGGAATCATTGGTGTCATTCTGAACGCAGTGAAGAATCTCTATTTACAATGCATATACTTTGAAGCAATATTAATTGGTGAAATCAGTAATCTATCGCTTAAAGATCCTTCGTACCTCAGGATGACAGCATTAAAAAGAATAACAAAACCATTAAAAATCTGCGAAAGCCCGGAGCGAAGAATGAGTGAGGACTTGGAGAGATAGCAGGACTTTCATCGCCTAAAAGCACCCAACCCTGCTTTTCCAAAAAAAAAGATTGACCATCTAAGCCAACTTAGTGCATCTAAGTATTGTGATTAATTAATCTTGTAGGTTTAGACCTCGCAGGTTTCGAAAACCTGCGAGGTCTGGAGATAGTATTTTAATTTTAGCATTTAAGCAAAAGATTCTTCACTACGTTACCAATGACAGATTAAAAAGAGAGATCGTCTTTCCCACACAGGCGGGAACCACGAAGTGCTCAGCGAAGCTAATCTTAAAGCGCTTGCATTACGATTATTCATAGGCTTTCTTCTCTTCAAAGGCATTCATGAGCACTGTGTGGTTCCCAATCAAGTTGGGAATGACGAACCGCCAAAACCTGTCATCAACACTCCTGTGTATTTGAAAAATTCTAGCCTCTTAGAATGACAAAGCCGTTGTAAACCCAGCGAAGTCCGAAACTATTTTCGGGCTTTATGCTCAATTATATACTTACCAGCAGCTAAATCTATCTTCCCAATGTTGTTTATCTTGCCATTTACATAATTATCCATGCCACGCGTAAGCGGTAAGTTGATCGTAGCCGTTGAATTTGCTGGAATGGTAATATCATACCTGATTCCATTATTAATTCTTTTCCATGCGCTGATAATTTTACCGTAAGGACCAATATGACTAGCTTCAAATGAATCCAGTCCTTCCATTATATGTGGATCCAATATCACATGTTTAAAGCCGGGCTGTTTTTCATCTGGTTTGATACCACCAGGCGATTTGTATAACCAGGCACCAATTTCTCCGAACATAATGTGGTTCATCGATATATCCGATTTTGCATCAATGGGCCAGTTCTCGTATAAAGTGGTGGCTCCGTTTTCCATCCACCAGCCCCAGCTTGGATAGGTTTTTTGAGCGGCAACTTTGTAGGCAATATCGCTGTAACCATTTTCACTCAATGCATTTAAAATGGCCTTTGTACCCAATAATCCCACATCCAAGTGAAAACCATCGGCTTCTACACGTTTGGCTAAATTCTCTGCAACTAAAGCAATCGATTCTTCCGGAACAATTTTCCAATAAAGCGGCACACTCATTTCAGTCTGTACGCCAGAAGCATAAATCCCTTTTTCCTTATTCAAATATTTGGCATTAAAAGCATCTTTAATTTTTTTAGCCAAAGCTGTATACTTTTCATAGTCATCATTTTTGCCTAAAATTTTTGCTGCCTTGGCCAAAATAAGCACATCAGCAT
>NZ_JBFTQI010000503.1:0-7948 GCF_056398925.1 Pedobacter sp. 01T416_2 | reverse complement strand
CCAAATAAAATGATGATTAAGCCTGCATCTGTTACCGATCTATGCAAACTTTGGGTAACGAACAGACCCATAAACGGAACTGACATGCTTCCGAATCTGTTAAACAGTATTACAAAGCTCAATAACCAGGTTTCTCTGCTTAAGCCACTGAATGATGTTTTATAGGTGTTGAAAATAAGTTTGAACATGCTGTATTTAGATGAGGTAAAAATAGCAAAAGCCAGATATTAATTAATCATCTGAATTCAATATCCGCTTTTTAGATTAAAAAAGATGAGCAAAAAATATCCCATAATTTTTCACAAATTTGCATCCGGAAACCGATCAAATGCCGCCAGAGAAAAGAACCACAATAAACAAGCCCCCTGTTGCCAGAAAACCTGCCGTTAGGAAACCTGTAGCGAGAAAATCCACAACAGGCAAAAAAAAGAAAGGTGGTATTTCGGTTCAACTTAAATTGGTTATTGCAGGTTTATTGTTGATTTTACTCTCTCCATTTTACTATGGTTATGTTTTAAGAAGTTTTGTGGCTACCTGGCGCTGGGTTAAAGATTGGGGGCAAGACCCAAATTACAGAACTTACGAAAGTTTTAACATCAAAATCCCCAAAAAATATACCGTTCACGGTATCGACGTTTCCTACTATCAGGGCAAAATAAACTGGCAAAAAGTAAAGGAAATGAAAGAGGATGAGGTTAGTATCCGTTTTGCCTTTGTCAAAGCCACAGAGGGGTTAATGCTGGTCGATCCTTATTTTCAACGCAATTGGCGTGAAGCCCCAAAAGCAGGAATTATTTGTGGAGCTTATCACTTTTTCAGACCGAAAAAGGATGGCAAAACACAGGCTAAATTTTTCTTACAGGTGGTGAAAATCGAGAAAGGGGATTTACCACCAGTTGTGGATATTGAATCTCTAGATGGCGTTTCTCCTTTGAAAATGAGGGCAGAACTGTCCGATTTTCTCAATTATGTAGAAATGAAAACCAAAGTTAGGCCGATTGTTTATACCGGACTTAAATTTTATGAGGATTATTTAGTCGATCATTTTGATGATTATCCCTTGTGGATTGCCCATTATTATCAACCAAAACTAAGGATGGATAAAAGCCGTTGGAAATTTTGGCAGCACTCTGATAAAGCCAAAATTAACGGCATCGGTCATGTGGTTGATTTCAATGCTTTTAATGGGGATAGTTTAGCGTTAGATAGGTTATTAGTTCATTAGTCATTGGTATATTAGTCATTGGTATATTTGTCATTGGTTCATTGGGCATTAGTTTTTTAGACATGATGTATACCGTTTTTGTCATTGCAAGAAGGCTTTTTCATTAGTCATATACCCTCGTACCGTCATCCTGAACTTGTTTCAGGATCTATTATGTGTGATTACAATCCTTAATTGTTTAAATAGGTTGTTCTATATCTGAAAGCCAATGAATTGAATTATTAAGGTCGCCGGAAAACCAATAAACTATCGACTAATGAACAACTGAACTAAACCGTCCAACTTTCACATTTCTCTAAGAAAAATTCATCAGCTTCAGCACCAATACCAATTTCTTCGGGCACATCAAGGAAATATCCATTATAAGTGAGGCCACCAACCACAGGATCGACCAAATGGCCAAGCAAGGCAGTATCTAAGTCAAAAAACTCCACATTAGGGCTGGCCAATGCAAAATGTAGGTTGGCGCTTAAAGCAATCCTGGTTTCGAGCATACTCCCAATCATGCATTTTACCCCGCGTTGTAAGGCTTCCTTATGGATTTTTTGCGCTTCTAAAATGCCTCCGGATTTCGAAAATTTAATGTTTAAATAAGTTGTAGACTGGCTATTGATCAGTTTACGGGCATCGTGATGGTTGTAACAGCTTTCGTCGGCCATGAGCTTAATCGGAGAATTTACATTTAATTCAGGCAGTTTATCATCATACCATGTCCGCATCGGTTGTTCGCAAAACTCAATATTGTATTTTTCTAACTCACCTAAAGCAAATAAAGCATCATCGAAACTCCAGCCCTGATTGGCATCCAGGCGTAAAATCAAATCTTCGCCTACTGCTTCGCGGATATGTTTTACCCTTTCTATATCATCGTGTACTTTTTTGCCCAGTTTAATCTTTAAAATGCGGCAGCCCTGGCTTTTATATTTCAACGCTGTTACAGCCATTCCCTCTGGTGTATCGATACCAATGGTCATATCGGTTTCAATGGTGCGTTTGGTTCCACCAAGAAATTTATACAGTGGTAATTTTGCATTTTTGGCTGCAATATCAAATAATGCC
The DNA here is from genome assembly GCF_056398925.1 of Pedobacter sp. 01T416_2. Taxonomy (NCBI): domain Bacteria; kingdom Pseudomonadati; phylum Bacteroidota; class Sphingobacteriia; order Sphingobacteriales; family Sphingobacteriaceae; genus Pedobacter; species Pedobacter sp. 01T416_2. The sequence continues at coordinate 5,664 of NZ_JBFTQI010000503.1, read as the reverse complement.
ATATCGAAAGCACTTTTAATGGTATTGTTGTGATCGGCATAACCCAATAAATTATTCATCCGCTCGGGAATTTCTAAGGGATCTTTCCCTTTTAAAATGGCGGCGAAGTCTTTAGCCATCGCAATGCAGGTTTCCTGCGTTTCACCCACAATCATCGGAAATGCTGAGCACTCTCCAATACCGTGAATGCCTGTATCGGTAAAAATTCTGATCAAAACATTCTGGGCAAAATGCATGGTTCCGGTTGCAATAACAAAAGCTTCCATTGGGATGCTAAAGCGGTATATTTCGGTATGGGTAATTTTCATTTGTTGTAAGCCTAGATTTCCAACTAAAGTATAAAAACAAAAACTAAATAGAAACAGGTTTGTAGAATATTAATAGATTTACGCCTCGATTAACATCCATTTCCGTTTACATTTTACATCATTTACCATGTCAGATACCAATAATTTAATCCATGCCTCGTCGCCTTATTTGCTGCAGCATGCTCATAATCCTGTTAATTGGTACGAATGGGGTGCAGAGGCCCTAGAAAAGGCAAAAACTGAAAATAAACTCATATTGGTGAGCATTGGCTATTCGGCCTGCCATTGGTGCCATGTAATGGAACGCGAAAGTTTCGAGAACCATGAAGTGGCTGAGGTGATGAACCGTCATTTTATCTGTATTAAGGTAGACCGTGAAGAGCGCCCTGATATTGATCAGATTTATATGTATGCCATCCAACTCATGACAGGAAGCGGAGGCTGGCCTTTAAACTGTATCTGTTTGCCAGATCAGCGTCCAATTTATGGCGGAACCTATTTCAGGAAAAACGATTGGATCAATATTCTGGAAAATGTTGCTGCACTTTGGGCAAATGAACCCGATAAGGCTATCCAATATGCAGAGCGGTTAACCTCGGGCATTAAAGACAGCGAAAAAATAATCCCAGCGCCCGAAAAAGAAGAATATACAAACGAACACCTTACCGAAATCATTGAACCATGGAAACGCCATTTCGATATCGGTTACGGGGGATATAACCGTGCTCCAAAATTTCCTTTACCCAATAATTGGGTGTTTTTATTACGGTATGGCTTTTTAAAAGATGACGAATCTGTTTTTACAGCGGTTTGCCATACGCTCGAAGAAATGAGCAGAGGCGGTATTTATGATCAGATTGGCGGAGGTTTCGCCCGTTATTCGGTTGATGATAAATGGCACGTGCCACACTTCGAAAAAATGCTTTATGATAATGCTCAACTCATCAGTTTATATGCAGAGGCTTATCAGTGTACCAAGTTTTATTCGTTTAAACAAACAGTAGTTGAAACGATAAATTGGGTTTTTGAAGAGATGACCTCAGCAGATGGATTGTTTTATTCGGCATTAGATGCAGATAGCGAAGGGGTAGAAGGCAAGTTTTACATCTGGGATAAAGCAGAATTCGATCAGGTTTTGGGGGAAGATGCCCAATTAATCGGCGCTTATTATAACATTACCGAAGAAGGTAACTGGGAAGAAGAACAAACCAATATTTTGCGTAAAACCATCAGCGATGACGACCTGCTTGCAAAATTTGATATTGATGCAGAACAGCTTTATGATAAAGTAAACTCAGCCAAAACAAAATTAATGGCTGTGCGTAGCAAAAGAATCAGACCAGGCTTGGATGATAAGTGTTTAACCGCCTGGAATGGTATGATGATTAAAGCTTTGGCTGATGCTGCAGAGGTATTAAATCATAAACCATATTACGAAAAAGCATCAGCTGCGGCCAGCTTTATCTTAAATCACCTAAAATCAGAAAACGGTGGCTTATATCGCAATTATAAAAATGGAAAGGCTTCTATTACGGGCTTCTTAGATGATTATGCCTTTTTTATTGAAGCACTGATTGCCTTATACGAAGCTGATTTTGATGAAAAATGGTTAGAAGAGGCAAAATCATTGACCGATTATGTAATCGCTAATTTTACGGATACAGATTCGCCGATGTTTTTTTATACCTCAGCTGAAAGTGAAGATTTAATTGCCCGTAAACATGAAGTAATGGATAATGTAATTCCGGCTTCAAACTCTACTATGTCGCAGAATTTGCAGCAATTGGGTTTGCTTTTCGATATTGAACGATAGTTAAACGAAATTTACGGTGTAAACGAAATTGCCATTACCGGTTTAGAAACCGATAGTATTAAGTTAGCATTAAGCGGACATTATATTCCGAACAAAATTACATTGGGCGGAACAAAAAGTAACCTGCCGCTGTTAAAAGGTAAGCAAAGCAATGAAACAAAAGTTTATATTTGCCGAAATAAAGTATGCCAGTTGCCGGTTAACACTGTTGAGGACGCATTAGAGTATTTACAATAAATTAATTTAAATGAATATTTCACCAAACTCTGTAGTAGCGTTAACTTACGAATTGCATACTACTAACGAAGAAGGACAACAAGTTTTTGTAGAAAAAGCTGACGAACAAAATCCTTTAGTATTTTTATATGGCGTTGGCATGATGTTGCCTAAATTTGAAGAGCATTTAACTGGCTTGAAAACCGGTGATGAATATGGCTTCGAGCTATCTGCAGCAGATGGTTACGGTGATATCGATCCAGGTGCTTTTGCCGACCTTCCAAAAACCATGTTTACTGAAGCTGGTGGCGAATTACCAAATGTAGGCGATGTGATTCCTTTACAAGATAACAATGGCAATCAGTTTAGAGCAGGTGTTACCGCTGTTCACGACGAAACCATTTCAGTAGATTTAAACCACCCAATGGCTGGTAAAAATTTAGTGTTTAACGGTGTAATTTTAAATGTACGTGAAGCTACTCAAGACGAACTGGCTCATGGTCATGCTCACGGAGCTGATGGTCATTCAGGACACTAATTAATAAATATAAGCGATTTTCAAGGAAGTCAAGTTTTAAATAGCAGTTTTGCCATTTAAAACTTGACTTCTTTCGTTAATATCCATGTTTTAATCTTGAAAARCTTCTTCCAGGACAAGCGAAAATCCTGGCATAATRGAAGTGGTTACTACTTCGCCCTCGGTGAGTAGTTTTGTTGGCTGAAACTTGCCTTTGTCATCAAGGATATATCTGAAAAATGTTTTTTCCGAAGGGCTTACAATCCAGTATTCTTTAACACCTGCTTCTTCATAAACCTCGTATTTATTGATCAATTCTTTTTTATTGTTGCCAGGCGATAAAATCTCGACAACAATATCGGGCGCACCTACGCATCCACGTTTATCAAGTTTAGTCGGATCGCAAATTACAACGATATCTGGTTGCACTACGGTGAAAACTTCTTTGTCATCTTGAGTTTTCTTAGCTAAACGGACATCAAAAGGGGCGCAGTATACATGACACGGTTTCCCTTTGAGTATATTGTATATAGGGACAAAAATGTTGGCTGAAATTCCTTGGTGAATTCGAGAAGGAGCAGGACTCATTTTGAATAAGTGTCCTTTAATAATTTCTAAGCGTTCCTCAAATTCGAAGCGCATATAATCTGCATAACTGTATAAAGCAGAAAAATCGACCTCATTAAGGGTTTTAATTGGAGGTTGCTCCTCTTCAGTAGGGTATGGTTTAATGTTTTTCATAGAATTTATCCTAGTCTTTAAACACCTCTTCAAGAACAAGCTTAAAGCCAGGTATAATCGTTGTGGCTACCTCTTCGCCCTCAGTAAGTAGTTTTGTTGGCTGAAACTTGCCATTATCATCAAGGATATATCTGAAAAATGTTTTTTCCGAAGGACTTACAATCCAGTATTCTTTAACACCTACTTCCTCATAAACTTCATATTTATTGATCAATTCTTTTTTATTGTTGCCAGGCGATAAAATCTCGACAACAATATCAGGCGCACCTATGCACCCGCGTTTATCAAGCTTAATCGGATCGCAAATTACAACTATATCGGGTTGTACCACCGTGAAAACTTCCTTGTCATCTTGAGTTTTCTTAGCTAAACGGACATCAAAAGGTGCTGCATACACTTCACATTTATGGCCGTTCAATGCGTTATAGATAGGATTAAAAATTCTTCCTGATATTTTTTGATGAATCCTGGAAGGAGCGGGGCTCATCTTGAAAATGTAGCCTTTGATAAGTTCTAGGCGTTCTTCAAATTCGAAGCGCATATAATCTGCATAACTGTAAGTCGCAGAAAAATCGACCTCGTTAAGGGTTTTAATCGGAGGTTGCTCCTCTTCAGTAGGATATGGCTTGATATTCTTCATATTAGGCATTTAACCAAATGTACTAAATATCTTAGTTTTTTTGCTAAAAATCAATCTTCAAACGCAGTCCGCCGTTGGTGAGGTTAAGGTTTTCTTTAGAGAAAGTTTTCATCGGCAGCCTTAAAAAAGGCTCTATGGCAATATTGTTCTTTTTTGATATTTTTTGCTTATAGCCCAAAGAAAAATTGTAGAATCCAATGTATTTATCAGGATCTATATTGGCTTCGGGCTGTGGCTCAGTAGTTTTTTCTTTCACAATCATGGTCTTCGAATCAGCAAAGCCATTCGCTGTTGTGGAAGAAAAATTCTGCACCTGGTTTACAATGTAGTTGTTCTGCTGTGAGTTGTTTAAAACAGCCAGTGCAGAAACGCCTATATTGGTGTAGAGTTTATCACTTATGTTGTATTTTAATTCTAAAGGAACATTAATTCCACGCACTTTAGCATCAACCGATTCGAGGTTTTTGCCCGATAAGGTTTGTGGTGCAGAAGCATTTAACGATTCTGTAGTGCTAATAGAAGCATACGAAACGCCAGAACTTATTGATAATTTATTGGCAATGGCATACGATAAAGAAAAGCCATAGTTCATGGTTACTTTATTATCATTACCCATTGCTGGCGCAATATACACATCAGGCTGCCATTTAGAATTCTCGCTTGTTTTTGATGGCGATTTTTGTTGATTCGCATAACTATCCTGGGCAAGCAGTTTTTCAAAACTTGTTTGCGCAATAGGTTGAGGTTTTTTCTTTTCCGTTAAAATATCAAACTGTTTTGATTTCAGGTTTGAAAGATTAGCACCTGCAAGCTTATTATCTAAAAGGTTACTGTTTACGGGAACTAATTGCGCAGATGTATTAATAAACGGATAACCGATCTGCTCTGTTAATAATGGTTTTGTGCTTCCTGTAATTTTGGGTGGACGATTGGCCGCTAGCTTATTTACAGGGCTTGTATCGTTATTTAATGAAGTAGAGTCGATTTTAGTTTTAATATTGTTATTTGAATTCCCATTGGCTGTAGCATTTTGCTGAGCTTTAGGTTTAGTTATTGCAATATCTTTTTTCTGATCTGTATTGTTTTGCGCAAAAAATACACCTCCAAAGACTAAAATTAAGGCAGCCGCCGCCCACAAAGGCCAAAAAGCGATGCCTCGTCTCTTATTTTTTTTCTCCGAAAAGCGCTCCCAAGCACCATCAGGGTATGTTTCCTCATGGTTTTGGAGTTGCGCGGTGATATGCTCAATTAATTCCTTATCCATTTTTTTCGTATGAATTAACCATGGTATTTAGGTAAAGGGTACGTAACTTATTTTTAGAACGTGTAAGGTAAACACGACTGGAACTCTCGGGAATGTTTAACATCTTCGAAATTTCATCGTGGGCAAAGCCCTCAATTTCATATAAGTTAAATACCAGTCTCTGCG
>NZ_JBFTQI010000502.1:0-4453 GCF_056398925.1 Pedobacter sp. 01T416_2 | reverse complement strand
GTTTTAATCGTTCCAATTCCCAAATAAAGATCGGGCATTTCAGCATCACGGATTTCTTTCAACTTTTTAAAGTTCGGCAGGGCCGATTTACCTCGGTTGGTATATTCAAAAACACGAACGCCGGCTTTATACAAAGTGCGTAATATTTCTACGCTACCCGATTCGCTATCCTGGTAAAAAAGGGGTAACATGCCCTGCTCTAAAATGGCATCTAAAATTTTGTGCTTGTTGCTAATCATTGCGTATTATTCTTTTTTCTATATCGGCTACAGTACTGGTTGTAGCATCGCTTGGAATGTATAATTTATCGTATGCTGCTGCGGTGGCAAAATTTAAGGTTTCTTTGGCCGATAGTTGGTTGTAAAAGCCATAAATCAGACCGGCCATAAAACAATCGCCACTACCTACCTTATCTAAAATTTCTTCTGAAACATATTCTTCAGAAACTGTTAATTCATCAGCAGTATAAATGGCAGTATAATACCTGATGCCCTTGCCATGATCGAACCTAAAGGTATTTGCAACCGCCTTGCAAGACGGAAACAAACTTAATATTTCTTTAGAAGTATCTGTTGCCTGTTGCAGTAACGTTTCCTTTGCATAACCCTCAGTTGGTGTTAAATCTTCGTGAAGTGCAGTGCCCAACATTTTATTGGCGGCCCACACATTGCCCATAATCAGCGTGCAATACTGAGCCAGTTCGGGCAACACATCAATCGGATCTTTACCGTATTTCCAAAGCTTGGCGCGATAGTTTAAATCGAGCGAAATGGTAATATTTTTCGCACTTGCCACTTTTAAAGCTTCTAAGCAAACATCAGCAATAGATTGATTTATTGCCGGGCAAATGGCGCTGAAATGAAACCAGCTCACACCTTCAAAAACTTCATCCCAGTTAATTTGGCCAACTTTTAAATCGGCATAGGCCGAATTTGCCCTATCGTAAATTACGCCTGCATTTTTAAGGTCTTTCCCTTTCGGAAGATAGTATAACCCCAAACGTTCGCCATGATAAACCATTGGTGTGGTATCAATGTTCCGTGCATCCAGATAATCTACAATCTCTCTGGTTACCGAATTATCAGGCACAGCCGATAAGTAAGTTGAAGGAACATTCCAAAGTGCCAGCGCTGTTGCTACATTGAGCTCTGCACCGCCCACATAAAATGGTAGTTTATTTTCTTTTAACCACTGGCCGTCCATATCGGGACAGATGCGCAAAAGTATTTCACCAAAGCTTAAAACTTTTTCTCCTTTTTTTGATGAAGCGAATATTTGGGTGCTCATTTTTGTATCTAATCGGCGTATTTCATGCTGTTTTCTGCAACGGTATGAAAATGGAAGGAAAACGATTGAAATGATTTGATTCCAACGAAATACCTCTTTAAAGCCCTATTTTGGTTAAAATTTAAAGTAATTTTTTGCGTTAAAGTACGAAATATCCTGAACAATTTTGCCAACCCACTCCAAGTCGTTAGGTAATTCGCCGTTCTCAATATCTTCTCCAAAGAGGTTACAAACGATCCTTCTGAAATATTCGTGACGAGGAAAAGAAAGGAAACTTCGCGAATCGGTAAGCATACCCACCAAACGGCTTAGCAGCCCCATGTTTGATAATGCGTTTAATTGTTTGATCATGCCATCTTTCTGATCTAAAAACCACCATGCCGAACCAAATTGCACTTTACCCGCAACCGAACCATCGTTAAAGTTTCCGATCATCGTTGCAATTAATTCATTATCAGCCGGATTAAGGTTATAGATAATGGTCTTTGCCAGTTTATCCTGATTATCCAAACGGTTTAAGAATTTAGAAAGCATTCGGGCCTGACTAAAATCGCCGATAGAATCCCAACCGGTATCAGGTCCTAACTGCCTTAACATCCGGGCATTGTTGTTACGCAATGCACCCAGATGATACTGTTGCACCCAACCTTTTTCGTGATCCCATTCTGCAAAATAAATCAGCATGGCCGATTTAAATTTCAGGTTCTCCTCGTAAGAAATATGTTGTTTACTGCGGATTTTGTCGAAAATTGATGCAATTTCTGCTTCTGTATAATCTTCAGCATAAATCTGCTCTAAACCATGGTCAGAAACTGAACAGCCATTTGCCGCAAAGTAATCGTGACGGCTTTTTAAAGCATCAATATAATCCTGAAAGCTACTGATTGTTTTATCTACAACACTTTCCAATTTGTCAATATATTCATTCAAACCTTCAATATCGTCACTGTTCATCGCTTTATCCGGGCGGAAGGCAGGCAACATTTTAAGGTTTGCGCCTTCTCTTGCCAATTGTTGGTGATAGTTTAAACTATCCAAAGGATCATCGGTAGTACAAACGGCTTCTACATTCATTTTGGCTAGCAAACCACGTACAGAATATTCAGGTGTCTGCAATTTTGCAGAACATTCGTCGAAAATTTTCTGTGCCGTTTTACCAGAAAGTAAATCAGTTATACCAAAATAGCGTTGAAGTTCCAGATGTGTCCAGTGGTATAAAGGATTACGTAAAGTATAGGGAACAGTTTCTGCCCATTTTTCAAATTTTTCATAGTCAGATCCTACACCTGTAATGTATTTTTCATCAACACCATTGGCACGCATCGCTCTCCATTTGTAATGATCGCCAGCAAGCCAAACCTGACTGATGTTGGCAAATTGAGTGTTATTTGCAATCTGCTCTGGAATAAGGTGATTATGGTAGTCGATAATCGGCAATGATTTTGCAAAATTGTGATAAAGCTTTTCAGCAGTTTTGCTTTGCAAAAGAAAATTTTCGTCTAAAAAAGGTTTCATGCTATGTAATTTGAGATAAGAGATTTGAGATGATCAAAACGCTTATCTATTCATTTTCTATTTATCCCCGGTCTGTGTCCTCACAGATCGGAACTCAATTTATGTTTTATTCCCTTGGTGGTCTGTGAGGACACAGACCACGGAATAAGGCTCCAAGACTCACGACTTCGGACTTACCACTCCAGACTCACTAAAGGCTCACTCCCCGTTTCCATGGAATAAAATCATCCTGATTAAGCAATACCGCTTTAGGAATTACTTCGCCACTAGCTGCTTTAATGCAATACTCCAGGATATCTTCTCCCATTTGTTCGATGGTTTTTTCGCCTTCGATTACTGGCCCACAGTTGATATCGATAATATCGCCCATGCGTTTGGTTAATGCATTATTGGTTGAAACCTTGATGGTAGGGCAAACAGGATTTCCTGTTGGCGTACCCAAGCCTGTTGTAAACAAGATTAATGTTGCTCCAGACGCTGCTTTTCCTGTAGTAGCCTCAACATCATTTCCGGGAGTACAAACTAAGTTTAATCCTGGTTTTGTAGCAGGCTCAGTATAATCTAATACATCTTCCACTGGCGATGTTCCGCCTTTTTTGGCTGCACCAGTACTCTTAATCGCATCGGTAATCAAACCATCTTTTATATTTCCAGGCGATGGATTCATGAAAAATCCAGAGCCTACATTTTCTGCAGATTGATTGTAAGCAGTCATCAATTGAATGAATTTACGCGCTGCGGTTTCGTCTTTTGTGCGGTCGATTAACTGTTGTTCTGCGCCGCAAAGTTCAGGGAACTCGGCTAGGAGTACAGTACCACCCAAAGCCACCAACAAATCAGATGTATAACCTACTGCCGGATTAGCACTGATTCCACTAAAACCATCGCTACCGCCACATTTAACACCTAAAACCAGTTTGCTTAAAGGGGCAGGCTGGCGTTCGATCTTATTGATCTCAGTTAAACCGATAAAAGTTTTTCTAATCGCTTCTTTAACCAATTGCTCTTCACTTTGCGATTGTTGCTGCTCAAAAATGAATAAAGGTTTATCAAAATTTGGACTACGGTGTTTTAAATCGTCCATAAAATCTTTAACCTGTAAGTTCTGGCAACCAAGGCTCAATACAGTAACACCCGCAACGTTGGGATGATCGGCATAAGCAGCCAATAATTTACTTAATACAGCAGCATCCTGACGGGTACCACCGCAACCACCCTGGTGATTTAAGAATTTAATGCCATCAACATTTTTAAAAACGCGGTTGGCTGACGGGTTTGCAATTCCAATTGAACTTGGATCAGCTTCTTCCAGGATTTCGCCGTTTTTATAAGCCTCAACCAGCTCATGGGCGTAAGATTTGTATTTATCGGTTACCGCATAACCCAATTCATTGTGCAAAGCTTCACGGATCACATCTAAATTGCGGTTTTCGCAGAAAACAGTCGGAATAAACAACCAATAATTTGCAGTTCCCACGCGGCCATCACTACGGATATAACCATTAAAGGTTCTGCCTTCAAATTTAGAAACATCAGGGGCATGCCATTCGTAATGGTACGGACGGAATTCATATGGATCAGAAGCATGTTTAGTGTTTTCTGTATCCATTAAACCACCTTTTAGGATAAAATGCTGTGCTTTCCCTACCAG
>NZ_JBFTQI010000501.1:0-4473 GCF_056398925.1 Pedobacter sp. 01T416_2 | reverse complement strand
CTTTTAGGGAACATCTTATTTGTTCCGATCAGTTTCTTCCAAAGCTGGACAATGTTGGTCTTGACGGGCGAGGTATCATTCAAAAGGTGGCTGAAAGCAGAGGCAAAATAATAACGTTCCCAGTCTGCTATAAACTGTTCCAGTCTGCACCCTTGTGGAATATTGATATCTACGTTCCCCATACATACCCTGCCATCGGTATAACCGTTAAAGAACGGGGCAAAGTATAGCTTTGCCGAAATATCGGGTCGTATATCTTTTTCCAATGCCCAGATCCATACCTGCGATCTTGTCGCTTTCCACAACAATGGCGGCAGGGAAGCTTCTCCATCTGAAATACCGAGTTCTTTTCTAAAATGGAGATATTTTCTGCACTCTTTGGTAAACCATACCGCACAGCCATCAACTTTCCCGTTATAATAGAGTACGTTTTCGGGGATCAATCCCTCGGGCTGTAGATACCATGAGCATTTTTCAGTAGAATTTTTCAAAGCCTCGGCAAGCCTTTCGCTTTCCTTTACCGAGAGTGGATGGGCATTTATTGGCCTGCCTAGACTGTCCATGTCATAGCTTTCTACATAATGATCATTGTCGCTTTCTGAACGGTAAAATAACAAAGCTTTATGCGGCTGATAAATCTTGTTCAGTAGTTGTGTGATGTTTTTCATATTCAAAACTGTTTAGGTTATCCGATATATCATGAAGGAGATCAAAAAAGCACCTTTCAAAAGAGAGATCATGGGAAATGGCGGGTTGTGGGGTATCAAAAAACTGAACACTCACAGGCTCATCTATCGAACCGATCTCATTTAGTTCCGCATTTACCGAATCCATCAGCTGATCGTAAAGGCAGTCCGAACTGCTCCAGAAAAAAGAAATGTACTGATCGGCAGTGATCAGCCCATCTCCATCAGAATCTGGCGCAAATGCACCGCTATATATACTGTCCATAATCGAGCGGTCGGGATAATCAAGCATTAACCCGCAAACCCGTTCGGCGATATCTTTCAACTTTTTYTCTGTCTCGCCCATAGGTTGAAATCTGTCGCACCTTTTCTTTAAGGCTTTTAGGTGTCGGGGATCACTGATTTTACCTAGTAGCTCTTCCCCCGATTTCCTGATGTAGCTGATCTCACGAAGAAAAATTTCCTGCTCTCCCTCCTGCTCAAAGCATTCGGGTTCAAGATTCCATTCTTCCACCATACTGTAGATATAGCTTAAATAACTGCTGTCCTCTGTGTGATAGGAAATCCCTGCTGTCAGGTAGAGGTAGGAACAGACCGAGAGCAAAAGTTCTGCGGTGGGCTTCCTCTGTCTTTCCTGTAAAAGCTTAAAGAGCGGTTTAACGGGCAGATAGAAAAGGGTCAAACCTGTATCGTATCTTTTTACGGTGACCAAACAGGCCGTTTTATCTTTCCAAGACATCAAGTTAAGGGCAATTTCCTGATCAATTGCCCCTAATTTTTCATTCAGCACGTTAAATGTGATGGCTATATTCTGCGGATATGGTACTGAATCACATCTATCCAAACAAATCCCGTAGAGTTCGCACAGGTTTTGGACGGAGGCAAAAAAATCTTTTTCCGTTTTTTTTCTGTTACGGAGTTCCTCTGGAATATCTTTCACCATAGGTGTAAAAGCGAAATTCAAAAAACCATTTCCACAAGGCTCAGTGGTGCAGGTTTTCGCTGACCGCTTCTGATCTCGGAAAGATCGGGCGTATGGTCTAGGTTCTGCACGAAACGTGCGAGCTGTTGGTGCAGATAATACTCCTTGGTGTAGGGTTTGGTTCTGATGCATCTTGTCCTCCTTTTCATGTTTATCCCTTAGTTCCGAGTGTGGTTATAAACCTGTACTCTATTTCATCCCCTGTGATTTCGGGGCCTTCGATTTTGGCTGTAGTCAAAATCGGGTATGTTCCCGAATAGAAATCCATGACCTGTTCGGGACTGAAAGTCCCCGATGGGTCAGATAAGCGGATGTCCTGTTCCCTTTCTTTAAGGACGAACACCCTTGGTAATAGGCTTGCGCTCAACATAACATTTAAATTTTAGGTTTTACAATAAGGACAACTGTTTGCTTTTCCATTCCAGTTCTTTTTTCAGCTTCTCGATTTCCGTTTTTTTCTCGGGATAGCTTTCTGCCGCAGGAAGCAAGGCAAGTGCTTCGGCATACTTACATTCTGCATTCAGTTTATTGATCTCGGCCAAAACATCCTCGAATTTTGGCCTTTGCGACATAGGCTCTTCTGTCTGACCAGCACCCTTGGTATTTTCCACTGTTTTTTCTGCTATGTTTTTATCGCTTTTGGCCTTTACGGTAATCTTTGCCTTAGCATCCGCAAGCCCTTTATTGTATGCTGAAATGTTGGCAAATAAGTTGTTGGTTTCTTTAACAGGCTGAACAAGCGCATCAAAAATGCCCTCATCGATTTCTTGCGGAGTTCCCCTGTAGACCATTGGCGGGATCGGATATTTCCCGTCACTTATCGCCTTATCCTTTAACATAACCGAAACCACCATTTCGTTTTCTGCTGTAAATGATATATTAAATACCCATGCGCCCGTACCGTTAAGGCGCTGTATGGCTTGAAAAAAATTTGTTCTCATTGTTTTACCTCCTTTATTTTTTTAAGTGCTGCACTTTTGCTTCTATACAAAATCTGATACCCATTATTACCGATCACATCTTTAATGATGTTCTCCGCATGGCGGATGCGAACGGCATCCCCTGCTGAAACGCCCATATCTGACAACTTTTCAAAATGCGGCAAAGTCTGCGCAATTTCCAGTAACGCCCTATAGTCTGTATTTTCTGTTAATCTGCTCATGGTCTTAAGTTTTAGTGGGAGCGGTAAAACCGCCCCCGTTTGGTTATTAATTTAACTGAAAGGCAACATTTCCGTTTTTACCAAGGTCTAGGCAAAGGTCAAACGCTGACTGTCCCCTCTGCTTGGCAGTTCCCTCGATAATGGATTTAAACTTGGCTTCTCCGTCCTTGAACTTTCGGGCATTCTGATAGTAGCCTGTCACCGCATTATAAGCACCGAACAATGTACCTCTTGCGGTATCGGTCTGCTGTGAGGGTGCACTCATGGCATAGCCATAGACTTCGTCTACGATATTTTTATAGACGCTCGAAGCCTCATCGATCAGCCCTTTTTGGAGTTTGTCCAGAACCTCCCTGTTCGGTGCCATTGCCGTCTGCACCAGTTTTTTAAGGTCGGCATCAGTAATGCGCACCTTTGCCCAGTGGTTAAAGATGGATTCCATTTCGTCCCCGATCCTGCCCGAAATACCCATCAGGGTATGCGCCTGTTTAAGCCTGTCATTTGCCCCCGAAGAATGACGGATACGAACAACATTAGAAGAATTTTTCAATGCAGCATTAAGCGTATTGTTACAGACGATGCGCACAGGCGTAAAAGCCGCGGTAATGCTTCCGAAACCATCGTGCGAGGTGGTGAGAAACAAGTATTGTTCGATGAGATCATCCTTTCCCACCTTGATATAAGAGGGCAGTTTAGCAGTAATAAAAATGCGTTCGCCTTTGCCCAAAGCTCCTGCGGTTTCATAAAGTATTCCTTCACCACCTCCTACGATACTATCAAAAAAAGCAAACGCTTGGGTGTTTTGCACTACTTTATAATCTTTGCCCACCACTCCTAGCACTTCCTCTGAATCCGTCCTAACGGTTGAATAAAAGTTCGGCACTAATATATCGGGCATAAAGGCATCATTCAGCCCCCCTGCATCTTTGCTCTGAAAAGTAACGAGGTTGCGGGAATCAACAGTAAATAGCGGACGTTTCTCTACGTTATAGTCCAAACCTGCAAATTTTAGTGCCTCTGCTGAAGTGGGATAAGATTCCACTATTGTACCCAACCCGTGCCATGCTTTTTCCTTTACCGAAAAAAAACTGTGTTTATCTGTTCTGCTGTTATAATTAAGGTTATGTGCCATGATAAAAAAATTAGATTAAGGTTTTAATTAAAATAAGAGCGATAACTATGGATTAAAAAGCAACCCTTTTAAAAGGGAATGTCTCCGTCAATGCCATCAAATGTTCCTACATTGCCGACCTGTGTTTTTTCCGTATCTACCTCGCTATCGTGTTCACCCCTGCTTTTTGGCGCTCCCGTCTTTGCACCACTTTCTGAGCCGCCTACACTTCCGCGGCCATTCGAAATACTTCCCATAGCACTTAAGAGTTACACCTCTGTCGTATGAAAGGTCAGCGATGCTTTTGCCTCACCGTTACCATTGATGTAAGCATTGGCACCCACCCTGCCGTAAAGCTGAACCCATCCCCCTTTTTTCATGTATTCGGCGATGCCTGTATTTAACCAGTATGAACAGTCAAAAAACGTGGTGATTTTTTTCTGTTCRCCACCACTTCTGTAGCTGTCATTGATTGCAATCGAAAAGTTTACCACTTTCCGTTCTCCACTAATGGCTTTTACCATTGCATCTG
>NZ_JBFTQI010000500.1:0-4473 GCF_056398925.1 Pedobacter sp. 01T416_2 | reverse complement strand
CCTCAATCCTGGTCTTACACTTATTCCATTGTCAAGTTTAATCTCGGCAGAAATAAACGCGGCATAATCATTAATTACAGGCGCACCGTTAATCCTTTGCCCGCTAGCAGCATCTCTATTGTATTCGATACCAGGCTGAAATGAAACTGATTTATTTAAGGTGTAAATTGCAGTTGACCTAAAAATAGCTGAGTTGAATTTTGCTATATCTTGTTCACCCTTATCGTCACTTAATCGTTCTGTGTTGTTTGTAAAATTATGGATAACGGTGTGGGTTGATCGTTGTAGATCGGTATATCCGCCTATAGCTGTAATCTGTAATTTATTATTTACCCTCCATTCAGACTGCAATTGTTGCGCATAACGTTTGGTGGTATAGGTAGACAGCTTCCCTTCGAAACTCGATGGGTTTATTCCAAATCGCGAATCGATATCTTCGTTTAGCCCATCTAAGCGATACCATATACTAAAGTTTTGATTTCTATAGCCAATTTTCGTATTACCAAGCCATTGCTCCTTAGGTTTCCATTGATTTTTATAGCTATTAAATTCTTCTAAAAATGCTGTTTTCGGAGCCATATTCCAGCCACCAAAATCGTTATGCGATGCACCGAGCAAAACACTCCAGCCTTTTTGTTGCCAGCTAATACTTAAATTCTGATTATGCTGGCCTGCACCATTGAGTAGGTTATATTCTTTCCCAGCGCTTTCTTCCTGTACACGCGCATTAACGCTTAACAATTGCTTTCCGGGATTTTTGGTTATAATATTAATTACTCCGGCCAGCGCATCGGTGCCATACACAACAGACATCGGACCTTCTACAATTTCTATCCTCTCAATGGTGTTAATGTCGATTTGGTTTAAACTTTCGCGGGCATCAGATCGGTCTACCATTGGTACACCATCCAATAAAATTTTAATATTTCGGCCAGTCATCCCCATTAAAGAAACATCGGTTGTACCTAAAGTTAAATCGTTGCTAAAACGGAAACCGAGTTCGGTATTTAAAATCTGCTGCACATTGGTGGCAGCCCTTAGCTTAATCCGATCTGCACTTATTGTTTTTACATTGTATACCGAGTTCCTCAAGGTTTGCGGGCCATATTGCCCTGTAACCACCACATCCTTTAAATCATTTGCCTTTGTAGTATCAACTTTAATTTCTTGAGCCACAGTAACAAATCCACAAAGCGATAAGGCAATTGATAAATATATCTTCATTTATTTAGACTAATTATAAATAATTGCGCAAATTTGTAGATAATCAGAAAAAACAGATAACGCTAAACGGATAATTAATACCGCCAAACGGATTAAATAAATACGAAATCATCATGATTTTCAAATCACACATTGGGATGAATAAAATCATGAGCGCTTCAAGACCTTTAAAAAAACCGAGCTTTTGCGCGCTCATTAACTAAGCGAAGCGTTCTCTTGAACACCATTGAGAAAATAAATGCAAGTGAAAAATGCCATTGAAAACAATGAGCAATAAATTAATAATTTATACAGATGACAATTAAACTCTCAAGCTATCCTAAAGGAAATATCATTTATGAGAATGCCTATCCTAATAATTTTGAAAGCATAACCGACATAGATGAGGCTGTTGTAACATTAGATGAGAACGATGTAAAGTACCAAATAAAAGAAATGTGGTTTAGGGGAATCCACATTGGCATTATGGAGATCCATCCGAATCAGGAAGAGAATTTTTGCTTTGAATCTTCTCCGCAACATATTGGCTTTTTATTTTGTCTGAGCGGTGCAATCAACTATTATTATAATCATCAGCACGATAATTTATTATCATTGGCTAAAAACGAGCAGGATTTTAATGCAGGTGGCGTTAATTCGATCAAATTTAATATCACAGAGAAAACCAGATGCCTTTATATACAGTTCACAGAAGATTATTTTGAGCAGGTAACAGGAGGAGAACTTGGTCACGATATTAAAACCGGAATCCAAAAGTTGATCAGTCCGGAAATCGGGTTGATACTGCAGCAGATTATTTATCCTAAACACGAGGGTAGGGTAAAACGTCTATTCCTTGAAGCTAGGATCTTTGAATTGATTATTGCTTATTTTAATCAAAAACAAGAGAAACAAACATACGTTTTAAAAAAGGAGGATATAGAAAAGATTCTGTTGGCCAAACAATTGGTAGAGCATGATTTGCAAAGGCCTAATTCATTAATGGAACTTTCGCGTAAGGCTGGGATTAATGACTATAAACTTAAAAGAGGATTTAAAGAACTTACCGGCTATACAGTGTTTGGCTATTTATATAAAATCAGGATGGAAAAGGCGCACTATTTTCTATCCAAGGAAAAGAAAACGGTGAATGAAGTTGCCTTCCTTGTAGGTTATAAAAATGCACAACATTTTATCACTGCTTTTAAAAAACAGTTTAATGTTTTACCTGGAAGTTTAAACAAAAACTAGAAATTTAGCGCAAACGTTTGTTTATTCTTTTACCTCGTTTACAATCAAATCAGACTCTACAATGGTGTTGTAGTAGGCTTGGTTCTCAGAATTAGGGCTATGAATAAGATCTAACAAAATATTAGCTGCTTTTTGTCCTTGTAAATAGGGGTATTGTTCAACTGAAGCTACCGGCGAATTATCCAAATAGCTGATAATGGGCAGATTTGCATAACTCACTACGTCAAAATCATTAATTACATTCAGCTTTTTAAAATACTTAATCAGGAAAAGTGCTACATAATCGTTAAAGGCCACAATTGCTGTAGGTTTACGCTTATGATTTAAAAATTGATTGGCAGCATCGATAGTACCTTCCTCAGTTAAATCACAGTTTACCACTAAAGATGGATCAAATTTTAAGCGGTTAAAAGTAATCGCCTGCATATAGCCATCTTTACGTTCCTCACTTGCGTACAATGTACTTGGCCCATTAATCATCCCAATACTTCTATGTCCTTTTTTCAAAAGATAGTTCACCGCTTTAATTGTTGCACTTTCTAAGCTACACGCTACATAATGCACGTTTTTAAAAGGAGGTATCCGGTCAAAAAATACGACAGGTATATTGAATGAATTGAGCTTCTCGAAATGATCAAACTTTGAAGTGTCTTTACTGATGGATACCAATAAACCATCTACCCGTTGATTTTTCATTTTTTCAACGAGCTTTACTTCCTGATCGTAATTATCGTGCGACTGCGCAAAAATAACTGTATAGTTTTTCTTAATGGCTTCATCTTCAATTGCAGAAATAGCAATAGAGAAAAAGTGTTCGGATAGCTCAGGTAAAATTACGCCAATAGTATATGTTTTCCCTTTTTGAAAAAGAATTGCCGCATTATTAGGCTCATAGTTTAGAGATTTCGCCAACTGCTTAATTTTCTCCCTGGTTACTGCTCCAATGCTCGGATGATCGTGCAATCCCCTGGAAACACTGGATGGAGAAATGTTTAAGATTCTGGCTATCTCTTTGATGGTTGTTGGTTTCGACTGCATTCTGAGTGCTAAACTACATTAAATTTCTTCAATATGTAATAATACAAAATTAATCAAACGTTTGCGTTGTTTTTTTTTCTCATTTCTTTCCTCTGCTATATAAATATCAATACTTTCGGAAAAGCTAAAAGCTATACGTTCTAAAAAATAATAATAGAAAAATTATAAATAGAATGCAATTTTAGCCCTTTAAAAAAAGAAATTGATATACAATCATAAATTACACCCCAATGATTAACAATAGTACCCCTCAATTTGGAGGGGTATTTAAACAAAAAAGACGAGAAGTGTTCGTACCACTCCTCGCCAAATCGGATTATTTTCCTGCAAGCAGGCACAAAAGTTATCTAAGCTATATGTTTAACCCTTATTCAAAGGTATAAAATTTATGCTTGTTATAAATAAAGTAGTGCCTTATTCTAATTATTTTAAAGCTTTTACAGCAATACTTCAATAAGTTGAGGTATTGCTATTTAAACGCTTAAGAAGTAATCCATACGTCATATAACTCACTCAGGCTTCTTTTTTAAAATCATATTCCTACTTTGGTTTTATTAATTTTAAAAAATGATAGCTGTATACATTTTACTTTTTAYCTTAATCGCGTTCTTCATTATAACGAACCTTCCTGTTTTTGGCCGTTTACCCAAGGGATTACGATTGGAAAAAATCCACCATTTGGCTAACTATCGTGATGGTGCATTGCAAAATCAGTCGATAACATTAATGCAGCCTGAAGGTGTTAGTTTTTTTAAAGTTTTAAATGCATTTCTTTTCGAAAAACATCCTAATAAGGCTCCAGATAAAGCACTTCATTTTATTTCACCTAACCTAAATGGAAGCCCTAAAAGCGGCGCTCCTGAAATTATATGGTTTGGACATTCATCATACCTCATCAAAGTAGAGGGCTTAAGAATTCTGGTTGATCCTGTTTTTAGCAAAACCCCATCTCCGTTTTCATTTATTGGGAGTAAGGCTTTT
>NZ_JBFTQI010000499.1:0-4474 GCF_056398925.1 Pedobacter sp. 01T416_2 | reverse complement strand
ATGTTAGACCTTCCAGATATGGAAACTAGAAAAAGATTAGGAGTGCATGCGCAATTTAAGGCTTTTTACTATAAAAAAAGTAACGCATTATTATTTATCGAGAGCTCCGAATGGCAGGCGCGTAAAATTGTCGAAATTTCTAAAAGACCTGTTTTTTGCACTGATATAAATAAAATGTTATTGTCACCAAGATGAGATAATGGCGGGAATATCTAGCTGTATATAAATAAATTCTGTTTTCTTTGATATAGCAATTGACTTAAACTGTATTTTCATTTAAATGTTTCTGCCAATCATTATTCAAGCCTTCGATTTTAACAGGATGATATATAAAAGGTGCTATAATTTCCTTTTCGTCAATAAAGGGTCTAAACCTCATCGAACTTAGTTCTTTCCCCTTCTCCCCTAAATTGCCTTTGTAAAATTTTTCCGCGAAATCTCTTAAGACGAATGGGCCATTGCCGCCAAAATCGTTTACAACAAAACCAGCATTTGTCAAAAGTGTGGGTATTAGGACTTCATGATGGCCTTCCCATCCATTGGTCATGGCGTTATCTAGATATGCTAACGCTTTTTTAGATATCCTGAATATAGGATTGAAAGATGAGACCATTGAGAGGCCATGATCAGTCTGCTCCTTGAACTTTAAAGTATTCCACCAATACCAGTTCCGGTTAAATGCATAAAACCGAACGTGGCTGCTTATAAAATCTGAAATGAGATTGTTTTTGAAAACATCGAAAAAATTTTCCCATTTCCCATTGTAGCGGACATCGTCTTCAATATACCAGTAAAAGTCATAATTTGGAAATTCCCTGTAAAAACTCATCAACGCAAAATGATTACTGCCAGGCAGCAAATTGCTTTTTATTGGCTTATAACCGAGGGAATGAAGTATAGAGTTGTCTATGATAAATATATCTTTTTCAATACCCAAAGGAATGTTTTCAGATGTTTTGTGATAGATTATCTTTGCAGTGTGGGGATCGTTTTGTGCGTCTTTTATTTTTGAGAATTCTTCAAAAATCCTTTGATCATCTTTGTTTGTCAAAAAAAGAACCGCATTAGCCACAGCGGGAATTATCGTTTTTTCATTTTCGTAAAACAGAATTTCCTTATCGATAAAATCTAATATATTTTTATCCCCGGTGGTTGGTTCAAACTTACGGGCAAAAAGTTCTTGACTGTTCTTTATAAGTTCTAGATCACCTATTGTCAGTCCCCGAGGATTAGTATCTGGATATACGGCGTCCCACTTTATTAACCGTAAACTATTGTTTACTATATTCTTTTTAATGAATTTTTCTTCTAAATTAAGAATCAGCGTTTGGAAAAAACTCTCATCCGGAATCAAAACACTTTGGAAATATTTG
Source organism: Pedobacter sp. 01T416_2 (assembly GCF_056398925.1). NCBI lineage: Bacteria > Pseudomonadati > Bacteroidota > Sphingobacteriia > Sphingobacteriales > Sphingobacteriaceae > Pedobacter > Pedobacter sp. 01T416_2. Next base: position 3,101 of record NZ_JBFTQI010000499.1, on the reverse strand, counting down.
ATGAATGCAGGATTATCATCCAGAAACTCTAAGATATAATCGACAAGTCTCATTGGAAAAGACCACCATTGAGAACCTCCATAAATTTTTATAACAGAATTGACCATTTCGAAGTTCGGATACCTTTGTATTCCGCCGTTTTTCCAGCCTAGGTGCGGTATCCGGTTAAAATCGATATAGATCGCTTGTCGATTACTTCTAAAAAATGAATTTATAAGTGCTAAATTTTTTATAGGGTAGTCTTGTCCACTTAGAAGCGTTACCCGTTCAACGTTGAGGATTTTTTTAGAAATTAGTTTTAGTCCGTTTAATGTAGCCTGAACAATACCATAGCTGGTCCATTTAGTCAGTACCCTATCTTCCACATAATAGATCTCATCATGAATATCCCCAATAATATCGATAAAGGATCGAATTTCACAACGTATATCTAAATGCAGTACAAAAGCAGTATTTTTGCCCTTTAACCGATCAATGAGTCTTTTGATCTGTGATGCGTTTTTATGCGCAATTATTAAATAGACAAATGTCTTCTGTTTCATATCATTCAATTAGTAACACCAAGGTATGATTGTGTTACTGGGCTCCTGAATCCCTTTTCATTCAATAATAACTAATTCCGCATCATTGCTGGCGGTATTTAAACCGTAATAATTTTTCACCCACCAAGAATGAAAAATTGCCCGAAGCTTATTATTCTCATTGAGATATAAAGGCGCGGAAGTAACTGCTTTATTTGGATACTCACCTTGAACAAAAAAGGGATAAACAGTTGCGAATACCCTGAAATTCTTCTGGTTGTTTGCCAATCCGACATCACAATGCCATTCTGATTGTTCACATATTTTTTGTGAGGCTTTTTTATATTTATCTGAGATATATAAAATAGAATGGGTGGAAAGCATTCCAGAGATTTCATAATAATCTTCAGAATATTTTGTGGCACTGGTTGGAGAATTTAATTTTGAGTGTTTTGCAAACTTAGGAAATATGCCCCAATGAGAAATTCCCAAGTATACACAATCAGCTTCATCAGGTATTTCTATATTCATCTTAAAGTCTTCAGTGATTTCAACATCGTCTTCAAGGATCAGTACCGGGGAATTTGGCTGGTGTTCTTTTATGATATATTTAAGAACTTCAGAGTGTGACTTGGCGCATCCGTTCGCGACCTGATCTTTGACTGTTGTTCCATGCCCTTGAATGGCTTCAAAGCAAAGTGTATTCGTTAAGCCATATTTATTAAAGATTGAAGTCATATTTTGACTTCTCTCTTTGTTACTGGGCAAATTGATCCAAACAATAAGAATTTCCTTTAGATTTATATTCATTTGAGAGTTTAAAAAGAATGACTAGTCAGAATTATAGCCTTGGAAGGCACTCCCAGGAGTGCTTCCCCAATACTGTTTAGCATAAATCTTAGCTGGACCGTTATATTGAATCCCAGTATAATGTTTGGGAATAAAATAATAGCTTGGATAAACACTTATTGAATTATAAGAATGTTTGTGAATTACTGAGGTAAGGAATAATGGACCAACCGTTCTCCATGCCGTGTGTTTTCCAATCAAAAGATCTTCCTTGTTCAGTAGGTTTAATTGTTTTATTAATAAGCCCATTAATTGATTGTCTTTTGTCGAACCTAGGTATCCTGCTGCTATAAGGTTTTTCCTTACAATTTCATTTTCATAACAACTAAATGAATCGTTTAACAGAAAAAAATCGTCAAGAGAATTGGTGCACTCAGCATCGGCATCAACAAAGAAACCACCAAACTTATTTAAGATCTCATATCGAGCTATGTCACACTTCCCATTCAATTCAGGCATAATATCATACTGCTTCTGATTAACCAGGCCGTTGGGGAAATGTTGTTTTAATAAATCCTCTGTCCATAGAATATGAAGCCAGCTTGGATGATATGCTTTCCAGGTATCAATTAAAGACATGGGAGCTGGTTTGTCTCCAATCCAAAATTGATGGATAATTTTCGGGATCATTTATTCAGATATGATTTTATTTAATATTCTATCGAGTGGGTAATTACTTAATATCATTGTCTCCAATGAGTTTTGTAGTTAAAACAATATATGCTTAAAAATATGGATATATTATTAGATAAAAAAGATTTTAGCTCTCTTATAAAGCTGTTTTCAAATTTAAAGTTATTCAGAGCCTTTCAAGCATTACCTTTTATAATCGTTATTATTGATAGGTTTATACACTCAATTGGAGCTACTGAAGATTATATCAAGCAAATCGCTCAAAAAATTATTTAAGTCTTAGAATTTCCGCATGTAGTATTTTGCGGAAAAATGGGAACAAAAGCGCTGAAGAATAAAATTTGTGTTTTTCATTTGCTTCGAGCAACTTGTTAAACCATTCAGCTGCCGCCGGTAATTCTTCCTTCGTGATTGAACCTGTATTCATCAATTTGATGTGCAAATCCAATTCATCATCGGAAAAACCTGTATTAAAATTTATTAGTTGAGATCGTCTTACTTCATTAGCATAATTGATTTGGTCCACTTTGGCAAAAGTTGAAATTTGAGAGGAATGCACCCTATACTGAATTAAAGTTTGGTTTAAATTAACTACAGGAAATAGTTTAATTATTTTTGATATAAAGTCATAATCCCCGGCATATTTAAAACCTTCATTATATTTCAGATTATGTTTGACAACAAGATGCCTTCTTATCATCATTGTACTTTGGGTCAAAAAATTATCTTTTAAAAGACAAACTTTAATATTGCTATATCTAAATGGGCGTTTTATAAAGCCTATTTTATTATTATTAGCATCAATTAATTCACTTAATCCACCAATACATCCAACTCTTTTATGACTTTCAAGATATTCGTACTGGTTTGATAAACAGTTTGGTTTCGCAATATCATCTGCATCAAACATTGCTATATATTTTCCTTTCGCATACTTCATTCCTTGATTTCTTGCGAAGTAGTTCCCCCGATTTTCTTTAAAAGCATAATACTTTATTCTTACATCATTAAACTTTCTCACCTCTAGGAATGTATTGTCAGTTGATCCATCGTCTATGATAAGTAATTCGAAGTTGTTGAAAGATTGATCTATAATGC
>NZ_JBFTQI010000498.1:0-6589 GCF_056398925.1 Pedobacter sp. 01T416_2 | reverse complement strand
GTTCCAACTTCGTGAATAATTTTTCCGGGGTTGAGTAAACCGTAATTGGTATCTGCGCCCTGAATTTCGGAAGTAACCACCGCACCCATTTCTTTCATTATCGAAAGGAAAGTTTCTTGCATGTGTTTTGCTTGTAGGATTTCATCTTTGTCCCATTTGTAGTTAAACCTTAAAACCGGAATACCATATTTATCCACCGTGTTCGGATCAATTTCGCAGTAGTTGGCTTCTCTGGCAATTGCTGTTCCACGACCAGCCATGCCAACACCAGTTCCATAGAAACGGCGATAATCATCCTTTAACGATTTTCCATAACCTCCCGCTTCTTTCATTTTTCCATCTCTGCCAGGTACCATTCCATTCATTTGGGCTACACCGCCGCCAAAGCCATATGCAGGCATACCCATGCCACCCCAATATTCGATATGGTAACCACGCGGGAAGTTTAGTTTACGATTATCTAACCACCAGGGCGAATAGATGTGCACACTGCCCAAACCATCTTCATTGTAACGTTTTCTGTCCATTAACTGTGGAAGAAAGCCCGAAACACTTGCTCCGGTAGAATCGTGCAGGTATTTTCCAACCACGCCACTACTATTGGCCAGGCCATTTGGGTGAGAAGCTGATTTTGAATTTAATAATATACGGGCCGATTCACAGGCACTGGCACCTAAAATAACCAGTTTGCCATTTACCTGGTATTCTTGCAGGTCTTTACGGTTTACGTAAGAAACTCCTTTTGCAGTACCGTCTTTATCGGTGATTACTTCGCGTACCATGGCATCGGTAATTACAGTAAGGTTTCCTGTTTTTACTGCAGGATTCACCAAACATGACGATGATGAAAAATCACCATACACTTTACAGCTTCTTCCGCACTGACCACAGTAGAAACAAGGTGCACGGTCGTTGTTATTAGGTAAGGCTTCGGTAAGTACAGACCCACGGCCGGTAATTACTTTTACACCCGCTTTTTCTGCACCTTTTTTGATGAAAAGTTCGTTTAATCTTGGTTTTGGCGGTTTCATAAAGATTCCGTCTGGCTCATTCTCTAAACCTTCTGCCGTTCCATAAATACCGATCATACGGTCAACTTTATCGTAGAACGGTTTTACATCTGCGTAAGTAATAGGCCAGGCATCGGTTAAACCATCTTTAGGTTTAAAATCGTCCGGACCCATCCGTAAAGAAATTCGTCCCCAGTGATTGGTACGGCCACCGAGCATCCGCGAACGGAACCATTCGAATTCGCTTTTGTTTTTCTGGGTATAAGGTTCGCCTTCTAATTCCCATCCTCCATACGAAGCATCAAAATCACCAAATGGACGCGTTGTACTTGCACCACGACGGGGAGATTCCCAAGGCCATTTTAATTGATGTGAATCTAATCGCGGATCGAAATTTTGACCAGCTTCGAGCATTAAAACCTTTTGACCTGCATGTGCCAGAACATATGCAGCCATTCCACCGCCCGCACCTGAGCCAACAACAATGGCATCATAAACGGTAGGCGATTTTTTTATCTGAAAGTCACTCATGAATTGTGGTTAGCTATTTTTATATAATCTAATCTAAAGCTTAATTTTTTGAAATAAAAGTGTTCGGCTATTTTGGAATCAATATAGATAATATTGCCCATGCATATTTCTAAATCGTATTACGTCAGCGCTGGATTAGCCGTTTTTAATCAAATAAATCTTAAAATGGTCGCTCTATTGTTACATTATCACGGATATGTTCTGCTCCGGATAAACTTGATTATCTTTGTTGTTAAAATTATCGATGCCAGTGTTAGAATATATAGAACAATTTACCATAGCTTTAAAAGAAAGCCTAAATACAGCAAGTTTTGTAAAGGTATCTTTAGGGAACTATAAAGGAGAAGAGGAAGCATTAAAGCAGATTCTTATCCGCAAAGTGGTGATTAAACGTGAAGATAAACTGGCCTTTACTTATCGCTATAAAACCCGCGATGTGGTGAAAAACTATGCAGTTGATGAAGCAATAGGCTTGATTATCGATTATCTTGAAAAAGGTTTTAAAATCGGTACTTTGTTTACCACCGAAAAGGATCTGATTTTGGAGGAACTGAACAATGGCAAGATTGTTTTTAGGGAAAGCAAAGCATCAAGTTCAGCAGCGCCATCGGTCAACCACGATAAAGAAAAAGCCAGGTTGATTAAACCAGAGGCGAAGTCTTATTTAACGGAATTGAAAATCACCGATGCAGAAGGGAAGGTTTTCAAAAATGCGCAGGATAAATTCCGCCAGATTAACCATTATATCGAAATTTTAAGTTCTTTAATTAAAGAGCTGCCAGAAGGAACCATTAAAAAGGTTGCTGATATGGGTTCAGGTAAAGGTTATTTAACTTTTGCGCTTTACGATTATCTTCATTCGGTTTTAAAGCTCGAAACTGAAGTTATAGGCGTGGAATATAGGCAGGATATGGTTAATTTGTGTAATCAGGTTACGGTTAAATCTGCTTTCGATAAATTAAACTTTGTTCAGGGAACGATTGAGGATTACAAGGCTGATGATGTGAATCTCTTAATTGCGTTACATGCCTGCGACACCGCTACAGACGATGCCATTTTTAAAGGGATTAAAGCCAATGCCGAACTGATTGTTGTTGCGCCTTGTTGCCACAAACAGATCCGTAGAGAGATTGAGCAACATAAAGTAAAAAATGATGTTTCGTTTTTAACTAAATATGGCATCTTTTTAGAACGCCAGGCCGAAATGGTTACCGATGGAATCCGTGCCCTGATCTTAGAATATTTCGGATATAAAACCAAAGTTTTCGAATTCATCTCGGATGCACATACACCTAAAAATGTGCTTGTGGTGGGGGTAAAGGGCAAGGAGCATGGAACAGAGAAGAAAGCAGATATTTTACAGAAAATTAAAGCAAGTAAGGAATACTTTGGAATTGGCTATCATCATTTAGAAAGATTGTTGGAATTATAGATTTTCTAATGCGGTCGTCATGCTGAATTTATTTCAGCATCTATCCTACATCTAGAAAAAATAGGGCGTTATCGATCAGTGAGACGCAGGCCCGATAAGATCAATCCCTCTTGCAAACTAGGTCGTGAAACAAGTTCAGGGTGACGACAGCTAAATATATATCCAAAGCAGCACAGGTTTTTTCCTGGTTTTGAGCAACGCATCAATCTTTCGCATGGTACCGTTTGACAAAACGGGGCAGCCAGCACTTTGTCCGAATAAAGTTTGGGGATAAATTTCCTGGTTGGGAACTGGCGTGTAGGAATGTAAAACCACAATCCGTTTAAAAGCATTATTATTCGTTTTTTCTAAACCGTACATTTTATAATGCACATTAATCCCCCAATTGCTGTATGAGCGGCCTTTAACTTTGTATTTGCCTAAAGAGGTGCAATAACTTCCTTCTTTGTTGCTGAAAACCGGTTTTGTTGGCGTACTGCCGCCTCCAACACCATGGGAACAAAGACCTTCGATGGTGATCTCTTTTTGTTTAAAATCGTAAACAAAAATTCTGTTTTTGCCGGAATGGATACTCATATCAATCATAATGGCGATTGAAGTATCCATCTTATTTTTCTGGCAGAAGGCCAATGCTTCCTTAATTCTGTCTGCACTTACGTAGTGATTAGCCCTGGGTTTAAAACCGAACAACGTAAACAAGATAAGAAGAGCGGATAGCTTATGCATATTATGTTGATGGCGCTAGGAACTTACTATGTAGGTTGGTGCGACACCAACCAATAGAATGGAACTTACAGATGCAATAAAATCAGTGCTATTAAAGCTGGAATCGACTGTACGTAAAGAATTTTTTTACTTGCTGTGGCTGCACCATAAATACCAGCGATAATGACACAGGTTAAAAAGAATATGGCCACATAAAATTTCCAGTGATGATCGGTTATGCATAACGACCAAATTAAACCTGCTGCTAAAAAGCCATTGTATAATCCCTGGTTTGCTGCCAGTGTTTTTGTCGGCACAAATAAATCTTTTGGGATGGTTTTAAATACTTTCGGTGCCTTGGTGGTCCAGGCGAACATTTCTAACCAAAGGATATAGATGTGGATGAAGGCCACTAAGCCGATTAGGATTTGTGCTGCTAATTGCATTATAGATTGGATTATACAGATTTAAATGATTGCACCGATTGATTGTAATTTAAAGATATAAAACTTTGAGGGCATTTAGATGATCACTCATTATTTCTGCTTGTGTTTTATCACCGAAGCGCAAAAAATGCTGTTCAATAAACCCGATAATAGCGGGCACGAGTGAAACGAAGTAAAGCGATTAGCGGGACTGCTGCCTCCGAAGTACTGCTGACTTTCATTTTCTGGGTAAAATTATTGGAATAGACTTAGGAACAACAAACTCTTGCGTGAGCGTAATGGAGGGCAACGAGCCTGTAGTTATCGCAAACAGTGAGGGTAAACGTACTACACCGTCTATTGTTGCTTTTGCAGAAAACGGTGAGCGTAAGGTTGGCGAGCCTGCTAAACGTCAGGCTATAACCAACCCAACAAAAACGATATATTCGATTAAACGCTTTATGGGTAACAGCTACGACGAAAGTGCGAAAGAAGCTGGACGTGTACCATATAAAGTAGTTAAAGGTGATAACAATACACCACGTGTTGAAATCGACGACAGAAAATATACTCCACAAGAGATTTCTGCAATGATTTTACAGAAGATGAAAAAAACTGCTGAAGATTTCTTGGGTCAGGAAGTAACTGAAGCGGTAATTACTGTACCAGCTTATTTTAACGATGCACAACGTCAGGCTACTAAAGAAGCAGGCGAGATTGCAGGTTTAACTGTAAAACGTATCATTAACGAACCTACTGCAGCTGCTTTAGCTTATGGTTTGGATAAAGCACACAAAGACATGAAAATTGTTGTTTTTGACTGTGGTGGTGGTACGCATGACGTTTCTGTTTTAGAATTAGGTGATGGTGTTTTCGAAGTAAAATCTACTGATGGTGATACACACTTAGGTGGTGATGACTTTGACCACATTATTATTGATTGGTTAACTAGCGAATTCAAAGCTGAAAACAGCATGGATTTAGCTAAAGACCCAATGGCTTTACAACGTTTAAAAGAAGCTGCTGAGAAAGCTAAAATTGAGTTATCGAGCACAACTTCTACTGAAATTAACTTACCATACATTACTGCTGATGCTAGCGGCCCTAAACACTTAGTACGTACCTTAACCCGTGCTAAATTTGAGCAATTGGCTGATAGTTTGATCAAACGTACTATCGATCCTTGTAAATCTGCTTTGAAAAATGCTGGTTTAAGCACAAGCGATATCGACGAAATTATCCTGGTAGGTGGATCTACACGTATCCCTGCTATTCAGGAAGCGGTTAAAGCTTTCTTCGGTAAAGAGCCAAGTAAAGGTGTTAACCCTGATGAGGTTGTGGCAATCGGTGCTGCTATTCAAGGTGGTGTGTTAACTGGTGATGTTAAAGATGTATTGTTATTAGACGTTACGCCTTTATCATTAGGTATCGAAACTATGGGTGGTGTAATGACTAAATTAATCGAGTCTAACACAACTATCCCAACTAAAAAATCGGAAACTTTCTCAACTGCAGCTGATAACCAACCTTCGGTAGAGATCCACATTTTACAAGGCGAGCGTCCAATGGCTGCTCAGAACCGTACAATTGGCCGTTTCATTTTAGATGGTATTCCACCAGCACCTCGTGGTGTGCCTCAGGTAGAAGTATCGTTTGATATTGATGCCAACGGTATCTTACACGTTAGTGCTAAAGATAAAGCTACCGGCAAAGAGCAAAAAATCCGTATCGAAGCATCTTCAGGTTTAACTGATGCTGAGATCAAAAAAATGAAAGAAGAAGCTGAAGCTAATGCAGCAGACGATGCTAAGCAGAAAGAAGAAGCTGATAAAATCAATGGAGCTGATGCTTTAATCTTCTCAACTGAGAAACAATTAAAAGAGTTTGGTGATAAATTATCTGCTGATAAAAAAGCACCGATCGAAGCTGGTTTAGAGAAATTAAAAGCAGCGCACGGTTCTCGTAACTTTGCAGATATCGATGCAGCACAAGCTGAATTGCAAAATGCATGGAACGCAGCATCTGAGGAAATGTACAAAGCTGGTGAGCAACCTCAGGGTGGCGAACAAGCACAAGCTGATGGTCAGCCTCAAGGTGGTGGCGATAACGTTACCGATGTTGATTTTGAAGAAGTAAAAGAAGACGATAAGAAATAATAGTCTTGAGTCTGAATTCCTGAGGCGTAAGTCTTAGGAGGATAAAATAAAAGCGTTTCTGATTGAGTTCAGGAGCGCTTTTTTGTTTTCTGTCATTCTGAGGAGAACGAAGAATCTGTTTCATAAGTTGCTTGATGCTTTTCAAAATAATGCCTTGTACTTTTTTGAAAACGATCGGTTCAGTGCTTTTCGGAAAAGCAGACCCGCCATTCGCTAATCCGATGCTAATTTAGTGCCGATTTATCGGTAAAGGATCGGAACCGCTGCTGTCGGGTTTAGGAACGGAGTTTAGTACTTTTGGATGGGTTTGAATAGTGATGAGGCTAGCTT
>NZ_JBFTQI010000497.1:0-4482 GCF_056398925.1 Pedobacter sp. 01T416_2 | reverse complement strand
ATTGTTCCCTTTATTCTCTATGTATTAGCGAGTTTGGAGTTAATAGCTGAAGAAATAGAAAACCCATTTGGAGAAGATGCGAACGATCTTCCTGTGGATCAGATCTGCACGAACATCGAAAAACACGTGGAGGAAATTTTAGGCTAATGATTAAGATTGCCTGGCATCCACTCTACGCACACCCCTTACCAGAAGGGCACCGTTTTCCGATGCTGAAATATGAATTGATACCCGAACAACTTTTACATGAAGGGACTATAGCACAGCAGAATTTATTTAGCCCAGAACCAGTTTCGGAAGATATTATACTCCTGACTCACGAAAAAACATATTGGGAACAGCTTAGAGATTTAACACTTTCAGCGAAAGACCAAAGAAGAATAGGTTTCCCATTAAACGCGCAGCTATTAGAACGCGAGCTGCGAATTGCTCAAGGTACAATCGATGCAGCCCATTTTGCAATGAGTAACGGAATTGCCTTTAATGTAGCAGGTGGCACCCATCATGCAGGCAGCAATTGGGGCGAAGGTTTTTGTTTGTTGAATGATCAGGCTGTTGCAGCTAATTACTTGTTAAATAAAAATTTAGCTAAGCGGATCTTAATTATCGATTTAGATGTACATCAGGGAAATGGCACGGCAGAAATCTTTCAAAAGGAGCCAAGGGTGTTCACTTTTTCGATGCATGGCGATAAAAATTTTCCTTTCAGAAAAGAAATGTCAAGTCTGGATGTTCCTTTAAATGATGGTGTACAGGATGAAGAATATCTATCATCTTTAAAGGTAAATTTGAAAAAGGCATTCGAAAGGACCAAACCTGATTTTGTATTTTATCTATCGGGGGTTGATGTGCTTTCTACCGATAAGCTGGGCAAATTGGCATTAAGCAAGGCCGCATGTAAAGAACGCGACAGAATGGTGCTGCAGGCCTGTAAAGATAAAAATCTGGCTGTGCAGGTGAGTATGGGCGGTGGCTACTCGATCGATATCAGAGATATTGTAGATGCGCACTGCAACACCTACCGCCTGGCTTTTGATTTATTTGGATAAGCTCATCCACAAAACCAGAATATCCTTATCTTCGCGGCCATATGTTGGAGATTATTTATCAGGACGAAAATCTAATTGCAATTAACAAACCCCATGGGTTATTGGTTCATCAATCTTCCATTGCAAGAGATGCCACGGAGTTCGCACTTCAGTTACTCAGAGACCAGGTAGGCAAACATGTTAGTCCGGTACATAGGCTAGACAGGAAGACAAGCGGAATCTTATTATTTGCTTTCGACAAAGTATCTGAAATCGCTATGCATCAACAATTTATGAATGCAGAAACCGATAAAAAATACCTGGCTATCTTGCGTGGTTTTACACCTGATACAATGGACATTGATTATCCATTAGCCAAAGAAAACGGAACGATGCAGGATGCTTTCACTTCGTTTAGAACACTTCAAAGGGCGGAGGTAGCCGTAGCTTTCGGTAAACATCCAACCTCACGGTATTCATTGGTAGAGGCCACACCCAAAACCGGGAGGATGCATCAATTGAGAAGACACTTTAGCCATATCCTACATCCAATTATTGGCGATAGGACACATGGCTGCAACAAACAAAACAAATTCTTTAAAGCGCAATGGGATATGACAACCATGTTGCTCCATGCCTCGGAGCTAGCATTCACTCATCCCGTTACAAAAGAAAAAATCCATTTAAAAGCCGGTTTACACGATGAGTTTAAAAGAGTGATGGATTTCATGAAAATGGAACATTAGCACAATTTTTGCCATCAAAATCTGTTTATATAACATCTATGATTAAATACTTACGTTTTACACTTCCAGTTTTAGCGCTTTTCGCAGCCAGTTGTTCTTCTGTTTATATGCCAAACGTACCAAATACCCCCATGTTAAGTAAACAGGGCGAATTTAGCGGCGGCGCGCACATCTCTTTAAAAGGCAATGCCAGTGTTAATGGTGCTTATGCGGTTTCTGATCACATTGGTGTACTTTTTAGTGGTTCGAGGATGAATAGTGAACGAAAAAGCAAAGATTTCGGGCATAAACTTATCGAAATTGGGGGAGGATACTTTGATACTTTTGGTCCGGATAACAACCGGATTATTGAAATTTATGCAGGCGTAGGGAAGGGCTGGAGTGATATTACCTTCCGCGATTATAAAAACGACATCCTCATCAGCAGCGAATTGCAGGAAGTAGATTACCGGAAAACATTTTTACAGGTTAATTACAGTTCGAAAAAGAAAAACAACCTTCGGTTATTTGGAACAGATTTCCCAATTAACTATGGTACAGCATTAAGGATTAGCCATATTAAGATGGATAGGTTCTTTTTAAACGGTATTGTTCAGCCGAAAGAAGATAATATTTTCTTTGAACCGGTTTTCTTTACGCGTATGGCGCTCAGCAAAACTTTTCAACTACAATATACCACCAGCAGTAATATTGGCTTAAAGAACCGTAAATACATGTCTGCAGGCAATTCTATCTTCACTATTGGTGTTGTGGTTAATGTAGGGGGTAAATAAAATGAGTAAAGGTCCTTCAACTGGCAGGAGACATCATAAATATTTAACTACGTATTAATCCCCCAATTCAAAAAGATTTATCATTCTGAGCCTGTCGAAGACCACTAACTAAGATTCTTCGCTTCGCTCAGATTGACAATTACCCCACACTCAAAGCCTTTGTTTTATTCTGAAAGCGCATAGGTAATAAAATAGACTCCGTTAATTTTTCGTTTCCTGGTTGTAGATCCTTCTATCAACATCGGATTTTACCTGCACAAACCTTTCATTATAAACCCGATAGCAGTAGATGCCGATTGTTTACCGAAAAAGTCGCCACTGAATCAGCATCGGCTGGAACGGATAGCGGGACTACTGTACCCCATGAAACACTGGCATTCATTTCCAAAACCTGATGGCGCTAAAAAGGTAATCAATGTTGATTTTCGCAAAGTAAATTAACCACTAGCTATTTAAAAATCATAACACACCTGCCTTCAAAGCCCTCGTTTTATTCTGAAAACGCATAAACAACAGGATAGAAGCCGTTAACAAACCCAGGGTTAATCCATACCAGATGCCATTAACGCCTAAGTTAAAATGAAAGCCTAATACATAACCAATTGGAATACCAACTACCCAATAGGCTAAAAAGGTAATAAAAGTTGGAATATTAACATCACCAATACCACGTAAAACACCTAGGCCAACCACCTGTGTGCCATCAAACAGCTGAAAAAAGCCAGCGATAATCAATAATTGGGCAGCAATGGGAATAACAGCCGCATCTTCCGTGTAAATGAAGGGCATGATGTTATTGGCCAAAACAAAAATCACTGCAGTAATAGACATAAACAACAAAATAACATGGTAGCTGGCTATGGCAGATTTACGTAAATCGTCGAAATTTTTCTTACCAAAGTTATTTCCCGTTTTAATGGTGGCTGCCGAAGCTACACCGCTGGCAATCATATAGGTCATGGCGGCTAAACTAATCGCGATTTGATGCGCAGCCTGTTCTACGGCCCCAATTGTACCGATAAGCACTGCAGCGCCGCTAAAAGCACTGATTTCGAAAGCGTATTGCATAGCAACAGGCATCCCGATTTTAGCAATCTTAATCGCCCTTATTTTATCAAAAAACGTGGCTTTAAAACTGATCAGGTATTTTTTGAAATGCTGAGAACGTAATACATAAAAACACATTACGGTGGCCATTAAAATCCTGTCGATTAAAGTACTTAACCCCACACCACTAACACCCATCGATTTAATGCCGAACATACCTTTTACGAAAATGATTCCTAAAATGATGTTGATCGCATTTCCCCAGATAGAAACAAACATGGCTTGTTTGGTAAATCCCAAACCTTCCGCAAACTGCTTAAAAGTCTGAAAAATCAGTAGAGGGATAATTGAGACAGATAAAAGATTCAGATAAGGTTTTGCATAACGCACTACCTCGGGCGTTTGCTCCAGGTGGTCAATCACAAAAAATATCCCTAATTGAACCAGTATGTATAAAAATATCCCCACACAGATATTAATAATTAAGCTGTTTGATAAAAGCTTTCCGCATTCATCATAATTCTGACGACCATTCTCCTGTGCGATAAGCGGCGTTAACCCATACGAAATACCCAAACCAATTACGAGGATAAGCATAAATATGCTGTTCACTAACGAAACAGCCGCCAATTGAATGGTATCAGTAAAATGACCTACAATAATACTATCGGCCATATGTACCAAAGTATGACCAACCTGAGAACCTACAATTGGCAATGCCAAATGAAGATTTTCTTTGTAATATGGCTTATATTTGGTGTAAATTTTAGAAAACATAGGGTTACAAAGGTCGCGTTTTTAAAGCTCAAAAAGTAGGTGTGTAGAAAAGTTAATGTTCGGTTTACAAAAGGCGATCGTCATGCTGAATTTATTTCAGCATCTTTCTTG
>NZ_JBFTQI010000496.1:0-4494 GCF_056398925.1 Pedobacter sp. 01T416_2 | reverse complement strand
GGCGTATATACCTTAATTCTGTACCGCGATTACAGGTTAATTTCTAAAACCGATTTTACCGCTCACCCGCACGAATACTTAAACAACCTAAAAACCTATCAATTAAACCGTTATAAACTTTACAACTCTTTATATTGGTTTTATATGATTGCACTTTCCTTGGGCATCATATTTTATTTTGTAGAAATTCTTGCACACTTTAACACTGTTCAAAAAGTTTTAGCTGTAGGCTTAACTGCAATATGGATGTTATTTTGCTCAACAGTATTAAGAAAGGCTGTGATGAGCAGGGAAAAAGAACGTATAGCTTTATTGATCGAGAAATTTGAGCGCATTAGCGGWCAGATTTCTACTCCCGAATAATTTTAGGCACGGTTTTTTCACTGTAAAAACCAACACATGAAACCATCATGATTTACCATTTAACAACGGAATAACTAAATCATGATAGCTTCACCAGCGTTGAAACTAAAATTACACAGGTGAAAAGACATATTATATCCCTTTTATTTTTGCTGGCACTGCCATGTACTTTTGCTTTTAAACAAGATTTTTCCGAGCCTATTCAATTAAATTGGGAAACGCATTTTAAAGGAAAAGCCGATATGCGCTCGCCATTTTTTGCACTGACTGCCATGACATGGAAATATAGTTACGAAAGTACCGTTTACCGTAATCGCGTTGCCATTAAGCTTAAAAATGATGTGAGCATTGATAAAACGAGATCGTGGGTTAAGTGGGATAAAATTAAAGATCCTGAAATTAGGGCAAGTCTTTTACACCACGAACAAGGACACGCAGATATTCATTATATTTTACTATTGGAGGCCGAAAGGGTATTAAAAAACCGAAACTATGCTGTAAGCAACTATAAAGCCCAAATATCTGAACTCGCCAATCAGATCAGTAATTATTTCGACACCATGCAACGTAACTATGATGAAGAAACCGAGCACGGCAGCAACCATAAAATGCAGGCCCGGTGGGATGACATTATTCAGGATAAGATTGAAGAATCGAGGACTGCTATGGCCGAATTACAAAAATAGTTTTGGAATAAAAATAATAGCACCAACCGTTACCGCCAGAAATGCAGCCACCAAAACCGCAGCAGCAGCCAAATCTTTTACTACTTTAATTTTGGGGTGATAGTTTGGAGAAACCACATCGGCCAGTTTTTCGAGAGCAGAATTTAAAATTTCGGCCACAAAAACAGCCGAAATAACAGATAAAATGGCAATCCATTCTGAACCGGAAATTTTCAGGTAAAAGGATAAACCAATGGCAACGATCGCTGCAAACAAATGAACTCTTCCATTATGATCGTTAATGAAGAACAGTTTTAGTCCGTTAAAAGCATATTTAAAGCTCTTGATCCGATCAATGATAGAAAATTTTTCGTTGTCCATTGTTTTTAAATTACGTGATAGATCCTGAAACAAGTTCAGGATGACGATCCTTCAAAGTATGATCCCTCTCCTTACGCTCCACGCGCTACGCCTTTCACCTTTAGTCTTTTAGCTTTTAGCTTTCCCCTCCTCAGGCTTCACCTCGCTTGTAGAAAAACCATTTCCACTTAATTTATATTGATAGGTCTTGGTAATCGTTTTAGTACTATCTGCGCTGTCTTTTACCGGAAAAGAACGGAACAGGTCGCCGTTTTTAATAAAAAAATTATCGTTACCGGTATAACCTTTCTTTTGACTGGTGCTTAAAGAAGGGAAACTGATTTTATTGAAATCGCCACGCGTGTATTCAAAAACATTTAAATCCGAAACTGTTTTTTTGCTTAAGAGCTGAATATACAATTCAGGATTTCCATCATTGTCTAAATCCATATTCCAGGCATCAATCACAATACCTTTACGATCTACGGCGGCCGACCTGTAATTATTACGCACAGAATCAGACATAAGAATCTGATACCCCCCAATAGAGTCAACCCCTTTTCCCCAGCTTACAATTTCGAAATTCAATCCAGGTCTCACTTCTATATCTTTATAAAAACGGAAGGGGTTTTTCTGCACTTTTTCAGTTTCTGTCTTAATTTCTTTAGGTTTTTCTTCTGTGCATGCAAAACAAAACAGCATCCCTGTTATTAACAAGAGATGCTGTAATGTATATTTCTGTAATTTCATTCTATTTAGGACGTTTTAGTTGCCCCAAATTAAGTATTTTAGCCTTTTAAAGCAACATTTTATTTCTTTGCATCTGTTTTAATTTCGGGTGCTCCGTTATTTAAAACCGTTTCTGTGGTTACACTTCTTCTGCCACTTGGTGCAATAACAATGGTTTTTAATACTCTTTTTTCGCCTTGTGGTACTGTAATTTTAATTGGCGCAGTGTACAAGAATGCATTTTCCGATGGACGAGATAAATCAATCGAATAATAAATTTTAGCTCCGGTTACAGGTGCTTTTAAATCAATTGTAAATTCTCCGCCTGTTAAGGGTTTATCGCTCTGACCAATTGGTGTAGGTACCCAGAAATTAACATTCATTTTATCTAAACGGGCCAAATGAGCTGGTAAACGTTCTTCAGAAAAATTCTTTAAATCTTTACGTTCAACCGGCGACCACGCAATTTCAGATAAAGCCAATAAACGTGGGAAAGCGTGATTTTCTGCTTTTGCTGTGGTTTTAATATACTCAGACCACATATTAGCCTGTACACCTTTAATATATTTTCTTTCGTCGGCAGTTAACACTTTCGGAATCGGATCGTAAGCATAAATCTTTTGGTAAGGGGCAAATCCGCCAATGGTTACCGGCTCATCAGGAGAGTTAGATTGTTTATGGTCGATATATAGGCCCATCGATCCTGGGGTCATAATTACATCGTGTTTTTGTTGTGCAGCTGCAATTCCGCCATCTTCGCCTCTCCAGCTCATTRCGGTTGCATTAGGCGCCAAACCGCCTTCTAAAATCTCATCCCAACCAATGATCGAGCGTCCTTTTCCGTTTACATGTTTTTCTATCGTTTGGATGAAATAGCTCTGTAATTCATGCTCATCTTTCAAACCTTTCTCTTTCATGAGGTTCTGGCAGAAGGTTGATTCTTTCCAATAGGTTTTAGGCGCTTCATCGCCTCCAATATGGATGTATTTAGAAGGGAAAATAGCGATAACCTCGTCTAAGATATTTTCAAGAAAAGTAAAGGTATTTTGCGAAGGCACAAAAATATCGTCAAAAACACCCCAGGTTTGTTGTACCTGTTTACCTTTTCTGCTACCCGCCCATGGTGTTTTATCGCTGATAAAAGTATCACGGTCAGGAAAACAGCTTAATTCAGGATAAGCAGCAATTGCAGCAGAAGCATGGCCTGGCAATTCGATTTCCGGAATTACCGTAATGTATTTCGTAGCCGCATATCTCACAATTTCTTTAGCTTCTTCTTGGGTATAATAACCTTTAACCGGTGTAAGATAATTTCCATTACCAGGATAATTACCAATAATAGATCCATTACGTGAAGAACCGATTTCTACCAGTTTTGGGTATTTTTTAATCTCTAATCTCCAGCCCTGATCGTCAGTTAAATGCCAGTGGAAAGTATTGATTTTGTAATAAGCCAACTGATCGATGTATTTTTTGATAAAAGAGATCGGGAAGAAATGACGGCTTACATCCAACATCGTTCCGCGGTAAGCAAAACGTGGATAATCGTTAATATCAACTGCCGGGATGGTAATTTTATCAGCCACTTTATCTGGCATCATCTGCATAGCAGATTGAACCGCATAAAAAAGGCCTGCACCTTTTCCTGTTAAAATAATTTGTTTAGGGGTAACTTTAATGGTGTAACCTTCAGCTGGCAATTGATCTGCTCCAACAGACGTTAAAACAATTGCTTTTTGGTTAGGTTGGGTAATTTTAGTTTCACGTAAGGCAAAACCTGCCTTGGTAACGATAAAAGCGTTTAATAAATCAGCCATCTTTGCGCCGTCGATGCTTTGATTTACTAAAACCGTGGTTTTATCTAAAATGAAATTTCCGTTTGCCCTGGTAATGGTTACAGGTGCAGGTATGATACCCAGATTAGGATCACTCTGCGCAAATGCACTCGTGCTGATTAATACTCCAATAAAAATCGATAATGCTTTGTTCATGTTGTGTTTTTGATTTTATAGATTTATTTGATTGTTTGAACCAAGATAGAGATAATGGCCAGATTCCGAATCTCACATTCTTGTTACAATTGAGATCAACCGTTTGACTGCACTGCATAATGCATATAAATCTAAGCAATATTTATTAAAACGTTTTTCCAATGTTTCTAATAAACTATTATAACGGAAACCTTAGTCTTTTTTTGGAAATCAAGTACAGAAGCGCTTGGGTTACGATAGTCCCGCTCCCGCTTCTGCCAATTTGATCCCGATGTAAAGTCGGGAGGCATCCCGCTTTGATCGGGTTTAAGTAGCACAGCCAGTGGAACTATTTAGGGTTGCAAAGTGCATAACAATTATGAGGTAGACACCACGTTGTTCTACCC
>NZ_JBFTQI010000495.1:0-4496 GCF_056398925.1 Pedobacter sp. 01T416_2 | reverse complement strand
TGAATATGAAAAGGAGTTGCGGGCTTTAAAAACAGAGATTCTTAACCTGCGTAAAGATACCGTACTGATTAAAGTATTTACGGTACCTGCCATACAGGTTATGTTTAAAGAGCAGTTTGCAGAGTTAAAGAAGAAACGTATAGTGATGGATAGTCTACTGAAAACGACTACTTTATCAATCAACAACCTGCAGGCCAGAACCTCTTCTAACCTCATCAATATTAAAGAGTTGATGTACCTTACCGATAGTCAGCTCGATGCTGTAAGCATTAAAGCTTTTGGTAAAGAGCGCCGTTATTTGTGGGAAACAGTAAACAGACGGGCCAATAAAAGCATGGGCTTCCGAAGGTTTATTAAAGGAGAACAAGAAATATCGGGCTATTATTTTGTGTACACCAGAAGCAGCCGATTGTTATTACTTTTTACCTGTACCATATTCTTCTTTTGGGTATTTTTCAATTTTAGAAGCGTAAAACAGCGGGGGCGTTTAGAAACCCTTGATGGTTTTTCACTTGTTAGTCCGCAGCCTTATTTAATTACTTTTATCATGCTCTTTGCACTGGCCCCTATATTCGATCTGAGGGCGCCTGCACTTTACATAGAAGCTGTAGAGATTATACTGGCCATTTTGCTTACTGTATTTTTCCGTAAAAAGCTAGGCTCAAAGTTATTTTACTATTGGTGCATATTTGTGGTACTTCTTCTTGCTCCGGTTTTTTTACGCCTTTTGGGTATGCCACCAAGATACCAGCGCTGGCTGCTGCTGTTTTTAACCATCAGCTCCGTTGCCTATGGCATTATGGTATGGAAAATGCTTGATGAGAAAACCAAAAGATACAGAATGATCCTCACTACGGGTTTTATTTACGTTGGCTTTGCCATCATTGCCACCTTTTGTAATCTATTTGGCCGCTTTACCCTCACGCAGATTTTTTATTCTACTGGGGTAAGCTCGCTCTTAAATGCCATATCGCTAACCATCCTGGCGAAAGTATTGGTGGAGGCCTTTTTGTTGCAGATGAAAAGCAGCAGGATCCGTAAAGGATTTCCAGAGTATTTTGATTGGCAGCCCGTAATTACCGGACTTAAAAGGCTAACCGGCATTGGTGCTACCATTATCTGGTTTATAATATTTACCACCAACCTGAATATTTTTAACGGACTATACGAATTGGTAATGGAAATCCTCACGGAAAAAAGAACCATAGGCAACTTCTCTTTTACCTTTGGCGGCATCGTATTGTTTTTGGGCATTATCTGGGTTGCCAACTTTTTGCAGAAATACATTGCTTATTTCTTTGGCGATACAGGCGATGACAGTTTTGATGATAACAAAGGAGAGCGTTCGAAATTACTCGTAACCCGTTTGGTGTTATTAATTGGGGGCTTTTTAATCGCTGTTGCTGCCTCCGGACTGCCAATTGATAAAATCACGGTTATTCTTGGTGCATTGGGTGTTGGAATTGGGTTGGGCTTACAGAATATTGTAAGCAATTTTGTATCGGGGATTATCCTAATTTTTGATAAAACCATCCGAATTGGCGACATTGTGGAGCTGAGCAATAAAAAAGGAAGAGTAAAGGAAATCGGCGTACGCTCCAGTACCTTACTTAGCGACGAAGGCGCCGAAATTATTATCCCTAACGGTTCTATTTTATCGAACAACATCATCAACTGGACGCTGAGTAACAACCAGATGCGGGTAGATATTTCTTTATTGATTGCAAAGCCCTTTAATTCTACTGAAGTGGTAAACCTGATCAGGGAAATTATTATAGAGAACAGCAATGTTTTTATCAGCAAAGAACCTATTATTATGATCAGCCCGGTGAGTAAGCTGAACAGTACCATCAATATTTATTTCTGGTGCAAGGATATTTCTAAAGCCGACTTAACCAGAAGCATGATCAATGCACAGATATTTGAGGCATTTGAACAGAAGAACATCGAAATTTTATAATTGCAGATAACATGAGCAAATTTATCCTTTCTGAAATCAATATTTATCCTATCAAATCTCTGGGCGGTATCCGGCTTGAAAAAGCACATCTTGAAGAAAAAGGCCTGCAATATGACAGAAGATGGATGCTTGTTGATGCGGAAGGTATATTTATTACCCAACGGAAACATTTTGAACTGGCAATGCTTCAGGTGAATATTGGGGATGGTAAATTAACTGTTTCCCATAAAACATTACCTGAGCAAAACATATCATTTTCTTTGGATGAAGATACCGGAGAACAGTTATCTGTTGTAATATGGAACGATACCGCCACTGCACTTGAAATAAATAAAACAGTAAGCGATTGGTTCTCCAATTTCCTAAAATTTAAGGTTAGATTGGTAAAAATGCCTTTAACCGAAAAAAGATTGGTCGATCGGGATTATGCTTCGAATGATGAAGTGGTTAGTTTTGCCGATGGTTATCCCTGCCTGCTTATCGGCCAATCGTCGCTCAATGGGCTTAATGAAAAGCTCGCCGATCCAATACGAATGGACCGTTTCCGCCCAAATTTTGTTTTTACGGGCGGGGAGCCACATATTGAAGATAGTTTTAAAACCTTTCACATTGGTGATGTATTGTTTTCGGCCGTAAAACCATGTGCCAGATGCGTGCTCATTACCATCGATCAGCAAACTGGTGAAAAAGGGCAGGAACCATTAAGAACATTGGCCAGCTACCGTACGGTAGGTAAAAAAATCATGTTTGGCCAGAATCTGCTTCATCAGCAATCGGGAATTATCTGTGTCGGCGATGAGCTAAAGGTTGTAGACTGGAAAGGGAAAAACTAACTTCCTATAAAGGCCTATAGCATACAAACTGGATCCAGTTAATAAACCTATACATTCATCAACTGGATCAATTTTAATACTTTAATTCAAAGGATGAAAAAGAGGCCCTTTGCGCTGGATTTCCTTTAAAATGAAGACCAATACGAGGGCTCCTATCCCATTGTGGCAAAAAATTACCAGTAACCTTTTCTTTTGAGGGAAGGTTTTGCCATTCCTGATCTCCTTGCTTAAAAAACACCAGCAGGCCTGAATCTGCCATGGCCTTCATTTTAAGTTCTACCTGGCCTCTTGCTGATATCTTTGTTTTCGAGAGCACAGTTCTGCCCTTATTGTCTACCTTCCAAAATTCTACTTCATCTCCAATTACCCCCACGCCTACAGCAGCATTGGCATCGCCATAATACACCAGGCCCTTTAAGGCATCGTTTGTGTTGTTAACTGTTGCTGTAACTTCAAAAACACCTGATACCGGTCTAACGGTTAATGCGATTCCGCTTAAATTATCTTTTTTAATATTGCCCGATAAATGGATCTGACTATTTAGCTGTGAAATTTTCGGAGAGGAGTTCCTAAAATCCCATTGCCATTTTTTATCTATATCGGGCTTGGTAAAGGTAATTTTCAGATCATTATTAATGTTTGGTCCACTTTGCGCTTTGAGTGCCGGCCATGCGTTGTTTTGTGGCCACACCAGTTGCGCCAGCATGCCCTGCCTGCCGCTAAAAACATTGGTGTTTTTATTATAAGCGTGATAGAGGTAATAACATTTTTCATCTGCTGTTTTTACGAAAGTACCGTGCCCAGAACATTTCCAGTACGCATTCTCTGCCAATAAGGGGTTGGCCTCATAAAGCGCATATGGTCCGGCAAATAATTTTGATCTCGCTACCCTAACATTATAATCACACTGCGCGCCGCAGCAGTTTCCGGAAGAATAAAAAAGATAGTAATATCCATCTTTTTTCAGGATACTCTGCCCCTCCAGACCAATGCGTTGTTCATCTTTAAGCAGGGAAAAAGGTTCTCCCTCAATGTGAAGACCATCCTGCGAAAGTTTATAGGCCAAAATTTCAATTGGCCGCTTATCAAGGCCATATGCTTTAAAGGTAATGTATCTTGTAGCACCATCGAGATAAACAAATGCATCGATCGACTCTTTACCGTAATCGATTATTACGCCTTTATCTACAAAGCCCCGGTCTGGAAATTTAGAAGTTGCCACGCCAATGCACGAAACGTTGTCGCTTTTTCGCCTTGCGGTATAATAGATGAAATAGGTTTTGTCATGATAGTCATATTCCGGTGCCCAGAACGAACCCGAAGTCCATTGGGGTGCATGCTCAAAAACATACCCAGTCTGCTTCCAATCGAGTAGATTTTTAGAAGTATAGATAGGGAAATGTGGTGCCCATTCGGAAGAAGTACCGATGACATAATACTGGTTATTGGCCCTGATGATGGATGGATCGGCAAAATCTCCGGCAATTACCGGCTCTATAGCAACCTGTGCAGATAAAAGATTCGCAATCAGGAGCAGTTTAACTGTTATCACTAACATGAGGTATTTTATAGACTTCATTTTATTATTTCGTTTTTTTTGCTAAAAGCCAGTTGTTGGCGTGATTTCAAAATTGTTATATCACTAAAGGGACAATTACCTGAGTTTAACTTCTTTTTTGATATTTATGCTTTCACTTATAATC
>NZ_JBFTQI010000494.1:0-4513 GCF_056398925.1 Pedobacter sp. 01T416_2 | reverse complement strand
GTACATAGGTTATGGCCCAAACTAAGGAAGCATTTATGGGGCTAAAAAACGGAGTGTAACAAGTTTCATAAAAGCGCACCAATAATCCTGTTTTTGTACCATCAGGTTTGGTAATCTGGATCAGGTTTAATATCCGCGGCATTAGGCCTGCTAAGAAAAAGACTGTTATGGCATTTACACCATAAACAACAAAAGGAGTGGTGAATTTTTTGTAACCCTGAACATCGATGATCCAGTAACAAAGTGCCATTCCTATCGACGCCAATCCACCCGCATAAAGTACGTAAGAACTTGTCCAAAGGGCTTTGTTGATCGGAAACTGTAAATCCCAAAGTAAACCTAAAATAACAGCGGTTACACCTGTAGTAAATAACCAGGCCACCTTAGTTGCATTGTCGACATCTTTTCTGCGCATCCAAACGCCAACCAGAATGCCAAATAAGCAGGTTCCTACTGCTGGTAATGTGCTCAAAACCCCTTCCGGATCCCAGGTTTTGGATGAAGCCCAGGTATGTGCTTCGGTTAAAATTCCGCGGTCGATCCAGGCAGCTAAATTCGTTTCTTTTTCCAGGTTGGGATAGCCTACTCCCGGTACAGGAATAAATGTCATTAAGGCCCAATAAAGGGCAAGGATTACGATTAAGATTTTGAATATGGTTTTGTTCGATACTTTGATGAAAATGATACTGCTAATGATAAAAACAATGCCTATTCTTTGTAAAACGCCTAAAAGACGAACCGTTTGAAAAGCCTCCCAAATTGATCTGTCATCTATTATGGTACTGATAATTTTTCCGAAAATGGCCAAAAAGAAACCGAGTAAATAAAGTATAATGCCACGTTTAATGGCTTTTATGATTGTTTTTTGATKTGAAGGTGGATCTGTTTTGCTGCTGCTCATGGCAAATGCAATGGATACACCAACAATCCACAAGAAAAATGGGAAAATTAAATCGGTGGGGGTACATCCATTCCATTCCGCATGCTCTAAAGGCGCGTAAATATGCCCCCAGCTGCCCGGATTATTCACTAAGATCATTGCGGCTACGGTTAATCCCCTGAAAAAATCAAGAGATAACAATCGTTGTTTAGGTTCGGTCATGATTAGCTTGTTTGGGTTCAGCAAACTAATTTAGAGTATTGTTTTTAGAATGAGAAATAAATCGGTTTACTTCCCGAAGTCTTTCTGCACTCTTGTCCTTTTGAGACTTCGCAGGTTGGGCAAAAAAAATCCTGCTTTGAGTTAACAAGGCAGGATCAATATTTATTTTAACACTAGTTAATCCACAAATTTCCAGCGTACAAAAGCTTCCATTGCTTCATATTCTGCAAGTCCAAGTTCGTCGTAGGCTTTTGCAGTATCACGGTTACGGTCTTCGGCACGCTGCCAGAACTCTCTAGCATCGTCACCAGGGAAAACTGCTCTGTCTTTTTGGCTCTGGTGTTTGAAAATCGCATATTTTTTACGCTCAAGCTCTTGTGGAGAAATAGGAACAGCCATTTCGATTTCATATGTTTCAAATTCGTGCCATGCACCGCGGTACATCCACAACCAGCAATCTTGTGCCCAAGCTTCGGTTTTGCGTAAACGTTTTAATGCTTCTAAAATAATATTAAAACAAACAATATGCGTTCCATGCGGATCTTCAAAATCGCCTGCCGCGTACACCTGTTGAGGCTTAACTTTTTGCAATAGTGCTATTGTAAGCTCGATATCAGCATCCGTTACCGGGTTTTTCTGAACCTTACCGCTTTCGTAAAAAGGAAGCGCCTGAAAGTGGATATGGTCATCTTCAAGACCGCAATATCTTGCGCCGGCAATTGCCTCGCCTTTTCTGATCAATCCTTTAACCGTTTGGATCTCTGGCGTATCTATCTGGTTTGGTTGTTTCTGCTCAATAAAGGTTCTCATTTTATTGTAGAGATCCTTCAAATGTGTATTGTCCATACCCATTTTCTCTGTAAAATCTACATTGAACTCAACAAAACGAAGTGCATCATCATCCCAAACCGCGGTATTACCTGAGGTTTGGTAAGCTACGTGTACATCATGCCCTTGATCAACCAGACGAAGAAAAGTACCGCCCATCGAGATCACATCATCATCAGGGTGCGGTGAGAAAATAATTATTCTCTTTTTAGCAGGTTCAGCTCTTTCCGGACGCTGCGAATCATCAGCATTCGGTTTACCTCCTGGCCAACCTGTAATGGTGTGCTGTAATTTATTAAAGATGTGGATGTTGATATTGTATACTGGTCCTTTTTCAGTAGCCAGTTGCGCCATACCATTATTGTTGTAATCGTCTTCGGTTAACTTTAAGATCGGTTTTTTCAAGGTATTGGCCAGCCAGATCACCGCTTTACGGATCAGAGCATCTGTCCAAACACAGTCTTTAACCAACCATGGGGTGTCAAAACGGGTCAGTTCTGAAGCTGCAGGTGCATCAAGGATAAACTCCACATGGTCAGAAAGCTGTAGGTACGTTGCCGGAACATCGCCCGAAATTTCACCTTCAACAGCTTTTTTGATAATCGAAGCTTTTTTACGGCTCCAGGCCATCAATATAATTTCCCTTGCTTTGAAAATTGTACCTATACCCATGGTAATGGCCTTAGTAGGTACGAAGGTTTTTCCGCCGAAATCGCGTGYGGCATCGCGGCGGGTAAGGTCATCTAAAGTAACTAAACGTGTACCAGAATTTGGTGCAGATCCCGGCTCGTTAAATCCGATGTGACCTGTACGGCCGATACCTAAAATCTGGATATCAAGACCACCAAGATCACCTATTTTCTTTTCATACTCTAAGCAGAATGCAGGAATATCTTCCAGCGCAAGTGTGCCATCAGGGATGTGAACATTTTTCTTATCAATGTCGATATGATTGAAAAGGTTTTCGTTCATAAACGTAACATAACTTTGTGCCGCTGTTGGCGCCATTGGATAATATTCATCCAAGTTGAAAGTAATTACGTTTTTAAAACTCAAGCCCTCTTCTTTGTGCAGTCTAACCAATTCGGCATAAACTGCAATTGGGGTAACACCTGTTGCTAAGCCCAGTACTGCAGGTGTGTTGCTTGCTTGTTTAGATTTAATGAGCTCGGCAATGCGGTGTGCAACATTAATTGAAGCAATTTTTGGATTTTCGAACACGCTTACCGGTAATTTCTCGAAACGTGTCTCCTCCAGTAGATTTAATCTAGCCATTTTTTTTATATGGATTTTAATGTACGGAGCAGTAAATATAGAGAGTTATGCCCAATTTGTAACAAAGGTTATTTACTTTTATTGCAAGTATTTATATAAAATTCGATTAGAGGGGCAGACAAACGTTTGATCTTTTTAAGATAAAAAAGCAATATGAACACACAGATTGAAAAGTTGTATTCGAAAGCAGGGAAATCGGAACGTTTAATTATAGGATTGATGAGTGGAACATCAATGGATGGACTGGATATTGCGCTCTGTTTGGTAAAGGGAAGCGGTGCTG
Organism: Pedobacter sp. 01T416_2; assembly: GCF_056398925.1. Taxonomy (NCBI): domain Bacteria; kingdom Pseudomonadati; phylum Bacteroidota; class Sphingobacteriia; order Sphingobacteriales; family Sphingobacteriaceae; genus Pedobacter; species Pedobacter sp. 01T416_2. The sequence goes on along the minus strand of NZ_JBFTQI010000494.1, from coordinate 1,025 downwards.
AGACGGATATCCGGATTTTAAAATTTAAAACAGGCGATTATACCGATGATTTTAGGGCCAAAATAAAAGCCATTTTCTCTAAAAAAGAAGTCGATTTACAATTGGTGTGCTTAATGAATGAGCATATTGCAAATACCCATGCCCAACTAATAAATGAAGCCCTGGAAGAATGGGGCTATAAAAATGAGGATATAGATTTTATAGCCAGCCACGGACAAACCATATTTCATGCACCAAAATCGTTGCATCAAATGACCGATTATCCTAATGGTACATTACAAATAGGTGACGGTGATCATATTGCGCTAAAAACCGGGATTATCACACTGTCTGACTTTAGACAAAAACACTTAGCCGCTGGCGGGGAAGGCGCCCCCTTAGCGGTCTATGGCGATTATTTAATATTTTCGAAAGCTGGCGAAGATCGGGTAATGTTAAATATAGGCGGCATAGCAAATTTCACCTATTTGCCAGGCAGTACGGATGCCAGTGAAATTTTTTCGACGGATGTTGGCCCTGGAAATACTTTGATGGACCAGTATATGCAGAAACATTTTAATCAATTTTATGATAAAAATGCAGCTGTTGCCTTGGCTGGCGAATCTAATCCCAGTCTATTGTCTGCGTTATTAAATTGCAGCTTTTTTGATCTGGATTTTCCTAAAACCACAGGACCAGAATTGTTTAATCTGGAGTATTTGACAAACGCTCAAGAAGAGTCTTTAACAATAGATTTAAGTAGGGAAGATGTAATGGCTACCTTATGTCATTTTTCTGCRGAAACTATTACTAATGCAATTAAGCGTTGCTTTGGCGAAGATGCTAAAGCACAGGTTTTTATGAGTGGCGGCGGAATGCATAACCCTTTGATTGTACAACTTCTTAAAAGCAAGTTACCTTTTTGCAAATTCCTAACCACTGAAGACTTAAAAATTGATCCCGATGCAAAAGAGGCTGTTTTGTTTGCTGTTTTGGCCAACGAAACACTCTGTGGCAAACCGATAAACTTTGGTGATAGGCAAGGC
>NZ_JBFTQI010000493.1:0-4514 GCF_056398925.1 Pedobacter sp. 01T416_2 | reverse complement strand
ATCTAGAGAAAGGCAAAGCAATTATTTTTAATGCAAAAACCAGAAGGGTAAGTGTTTGTAATTCGCTTGACTGTGTATTAGTTAATCAAAATCGGCTTAATGATTTGGCTGCGCTTTTATCTCCCCTAGCTGATGGCGATGTTGAGTTATATGCTGATGAAAAAAGTTTTGAGCTATTAAAAGCTTCTTATCCTGAGCAATTGTTAAATCAGGCTAAACCTGAACATTTTGGTACAGAGTTCTTATCTTTAAAGCTAGCTGTTAAAGTAGTGGCTGATTTAGCTGAAGCTTTGAACCACATTGCCGATTATAGCTCTAAACATAGCGAAGCCATTATTTCTGAAGATGCCGCTAATATTGCCCAATTTTTAAACGAAGTAGATGCCGCTGCGGTTTATGCCAATGCCTCTACCGGATTTACGGATGGTGCACAGTTTGGCCTTGGCGCTGAAATTGGTATCAGCACACAAAAACTCCATGCCCGCGGACCAATGGGGCTGGAAGAATTAACCAGTTATAAGTGGGTGGTAAGAGGTGACGGACAAGTGAGAAAGTAATGTTATTGTCATTCTGAGGGTTAATTTATATTATAAAATCAATATTAATGATTATTTTTTTTACCCTACAGCTCATGCTTTCCTCGGCTCACCGCCGCCGATGGGCTCTTTCTTTTTGGTGTCAAAAAGAAACAAAAAACACCGGCTGAAAATTTTTCTTTCGAAGTTAGTGGGTTGGCTGTGTGGGTGGAGTCCGAAAAATTTGTTAGGCCGGATTTAAGTAGAACGGGGACACGGTGCTACGGCCTAGTTGGGTGGAAATACGCAGGCGACATAAACCATTTATATTTAGATGATTGCAAAATAACGTTAATGGCAGTGTAGCAAAGAATCAAACCATAGAAAACAGTCATTAGATTTGTTGCCTTCAGTATAAATGTTAGCGCAGTGCAACTAACTTAAAGATTCTTCGCCGGGCTCAGAATGATAGCATAATATTATAATTCAAAGACCTCTCCTCTTTCTGGCACGGCAACATTAAAGCCATCTTCTTGTAAAGCCAATGATAAACTTTTGAGGCTTTTATCTTCACCATGAACCAAGAAAACTTTTTTGGGCTGTCCTGTCTGTTTAATTGTTTTCACTAAGTCATTGTGATCGCCATGGCCACTGAGCAGATCAGTTTGGTGTATCGTGGCGTAAACCATCATTTCCCGGTCTTTAATGCGGACAATAGGTGCTCCGCTTAATAGCTTGTAACCGAGTGTTCCTTTTGCACAGTAGCCAATAAAAAGAATGGTGCAATAATAGTTCTGAATGTTGTAGTACAAGTGATCCTGAATCCGCCCGCCTTCTAACATGCCTGCAGAAGAAATAATGATACAAGGATCAAAATAATTAGAAACATCTTTACTTTCTTTCATCGTTTGAACATAAGCAAGATGCTCAAATTCAAACTCATCACCCATGGTTTGGTAAAAATCTTTCGCTTCCTGATTTACCAGGTTATGGTGTTTGCGGTAAACCTCGGTAGCTTGGATGGCCATGGGGCTATCTACAAAAATCTGAACGGGCGGCAATAGTTTTTTGGTGAAAATCTGGTTTAAGGCAAATACCAACGATTGCGTACGGCCAATACTAAATGCAGGAATAATCAATCGCCCAGGGCTTTTAATGCAGGCTTCGGTAATTTCCTGAACTAATCTTTCCTCTAAGGTCTGGTCTTTGGTGTGCACCCTCCCGCCATAGGTTGCTTCACTTACCAGGTAATCAACCTCTGGCAGCGGTTCAGGGTTAACCAATACCGGATAGTTCTCTCTGCCAATATCGCCTGTAAAAGCAACTTTCTTCTCTACGCCATCGTCATTGATGGTTAAAATAGCTGCAGCAGCGCCAAGCAAATGGCCAACTGGCACAAAGGTTAGGCTAATATCGCCGTTGATCTTGAAAGGCTTGTTAAATGCAATGGTTACAAAACGATCGATCGTATCCATTACATGTTTGTGCAGGTACAAAGGTTTTGGTYCGCTAAAATTGCCGCGTTTAGTTCTGGGTTTTCGGCCGGCCTTCCTTAAGAAAAGTTCTACAGAATCGAATAATAGTATCGAAGTAAGATCGGCTGTTGGTGGTGTACAGAGCACCTGACCTTCAAAACCCAATCGAACCAGTGTAGGTAAATTACCAGAGTGATCGATATGGGCGTGAGTTAAAATAACGAGGTTTATACTTGCCGGATCGAAAGGGAATTGCTGGTTTTCTTCCTGGTAGGTTTCCTTCTCGTAATCTAATCCACAATCTATCAGTATTTTATAATGTCCAACTTCTAGCAGGTGCATACTCCCTGTTACCTGTTGTGCTGCGCCCCAAAACGTTAACTTCATCTTCTTATCTATCGCGTAAGTTCTTTAGCCGTAAAGTAATATAAATGATGGGATTTTTAAACAATCAAGCGTAATTTTTTAATTATAGTCCATTTTCTTCCCTAAATTTGAGTCCCTTCGATATTTCACTTTTTGCCTCTTCCGAAAAATCTTCTAAATCAGCTGTTGTAATGATTTTATCTACAAGCATAGCAATTACAGTATCTAAAAACCATGAATTTCTAAGCCCGTCATATCTTCTGGCGATGTGTTTGTCGAAATCTGTTACAGTGGTAAAAATTTTATAATAATCGTCTCTATTATCTTCAGGCTGTTGTGTTTTCCATTGGTCTAAAATTTCGGAGAATACCTGCATTTCTTTTTTTAGTTCCCGTTGTAAAGCTATCTCGAATAACTTTCTGGCAACTTTGTTATCTGCTTTAGAAAAACTCATATTCATCGTTAAAATTATAGCATAAAGATAACAATGTCTTATATATTCAGCCCAACTTAAGCTCAACAAAAAGATTTTTTATCTTTGAAGAAAAATATTCGATATGCAAGAACCTTTTGATATAGAAATCGGACCAATTAATTATTCAGTTTTCCCTGAAGGAAATGATTCGTATACCATTTTCAAAGATGGAAAAGAATATATTCAGATTCAGAAGGATACTTCATCTATCTGGTTAAAAATGGATTATAAAACCGAACTTCCAATTTTTGAAGAAGACGAGGAAGTGAATGCTATTGGCCAGGCCATTGAAAAATATGTGCCTGAACCTGAAGACGAGGAAGAAGACGAGTTATAATAAGTAATCCTCAACAAGGTTTGGTTAAACCAGCCTGTGTTGAGGATTTTAAATTTAGGCAAGGAGCTTTAATAATTCTTCTGCAACTTTTTCTGATGAGGCAGGGTTTTGTCCGGTAATCAATAAGCCATCAACTAAGGCATAGGGATTCCAATCAGCTATCTTGCTGTAATGTCCACCATTTTTTATCAACATATCCTCTACTAAGAAAGGCACTACGTTTGTTAATTGTACAGCTTCTTCTTCGGTATTGGTAAACCCGGTTACATTTTTGCCGTTCACCAGGTATTCACCATTTATCTTTACATCCTTAAGCACTCCCGGAGCATGACATACAAAAGCAACAGGCTTGTTGGCGTTATAGAATTCGGTAATGAGTTGTTGTGAAGTTGCGCTTTCTGCTAAATCCCAAAGTGGTCCGTGACCACCAGGATAAAAAACTGCATCATAATCATCCATCACTATATCGGCCAGTGGAATGGTATTTTTTAATTTGGCCAATAGAACAGCGTCTTTGTCCATTCTTTTCGTCGTTTCGGTTTGAAAAGAAGGATCTTCACTTTTAGGGTCAATTGGTGGTTGACCACCTTTTGGTGAGGCCAATACAATATCAATGCCTTTGTCGGCTAAGGCATAATATGGCGCTGCCAATTCTTCTGACCAAAAACCTGTTTTTAAACCTGTATTTCCTAATTCGTCGTGGCTTGTAAGCACGAATAAAACTTTCTTATTCATATTTTTTTGCTAAGTGTATCACAAAATTAGTGCTCTTGAATAGGGCAGCAAAGGACTTCAATCACAAATTTAATGTGCGCAAAATCACACTTTTGCGGAAAGCCTGCTTAAGGTTTCTCTAGAAATGCCCAGGTATGCTGCGATTATTGTTTTAGAAACCCGTTGCATCAATTGCGGATACTGTTGAGCGACTTGTTCAAAACGCTCTTTCGGGCTTGTGGTCAAAAGTGATAAAACCCTTTGCTGTAGCGCTACATAGCCTAAACTGTTTTTTATCCTGAAAAAATGCTCCATTTTATGGCTTTCGTTGCATAGCTGATCTAAACTATCTTTGCTGATAGAGAGTAGTTCGGAGTTTTCTAAGCAACTGATGTTCGTAATCGATTTAACATGCCCATAAAAAGCCCTAAAATCGGAAAGCCACCAGTTTTCCATTGCAAACTGAATAATATACGCTTTACCATTGGCATCTGTAAATGTAGCCTTTAGTAAACCTTTAACTACAAAATAAATGTGATTAACAAATTCGTCTTCCTGGATGAGGTACTGGTGTTTTTTAAGCGTTTTAGGTTTGAAATGTGCTGCTATATTTTGAAATGTGCTGCTATATG
>NZ_JBFTQI010000492.1:0-4517 GCF_056398925.1 Pedobacter sp. 01T416_2 | reverse complement strand
GGGCCTGGCTGATTACCAATCCAATTTCATTTATGAATATGCCAATTTTAAGTTATGTGAAAGAAATTTCGCCAAGACCAATGCTAATGATTGCTGGAGAAAATGCGCATTCAAGATATTTCAGTGAAGATATTTTCAAAATTGCGAATGAACCGAAAGAATTGATTATTATTCCAAAAGCCGTTCATGTAGATTTGTATGACAAAGTGGATGTAATCCCTTTTGACAAACTGGATAGTTTCTTTAAAACTAATTTAAAGTAATGAATGGCTAAAATACTTGTTACAGGTTCTGCAGATGGGCTTGGAAAATTGGCAGCGACGCAATTAATAGCAGTGGGTCATCAGATGCTTTTGCACACAAAAAATGCACAAAGGGCAGATGAAACTGCCAAAAAAGTAAAAGGCGCAGCAGATATTCTGATTGCTGATTAATCCTGTATTGAGGAAACCCAGGCATTGGCTGAAAAAGCCAGCGCTTGGGGAACTTTTGATGTAGTGATCCATAATGTAGGAATTTATAAAGTAGAAAAAAATAGTTTAAGTATAAATAGACTGCCTCTTCTGTTTGCTTATCTAACATTTTTGTCACACTGAGGGGGTAATTATTTATAAAAATCAATATTAATGACAGGAGAATTTAAAAATTAAATCTCCTCAGATTATCGTCATTGCGAGAAGGCTTTTTCAGCCAACGAAGCAATCTTACAACTATCGCTAGTAACGAGCGCTCTAAGATTGCTTCGTGCCTCGCAATGACGACCATTCTATTAGAGCCCGTCAATAGTAGCGGAGTCGATTGCTTTTAATATATCGAAAAACAGGTGTTCGACTATTAATGACAGATTCTAAAAATCTGCGTCATCTCGACCGGAGCAACGCGGAGTGGAGATGACGATTCTTCGCGACCTATCAATTAACAATATAATTTAGGTTTACGGCGACAAATTAATTTTTAGCTAATGGTTGTATCCCCTAATTACTCCGATTTTGGATTTTTAGGAAATAGGGAGCGGTTAAATTTCACTATCTCCTCATGCGAGGGCTGAGTAGTACGTTCAGCGAATAGTTTAATCACAGAATCCCTAATTTGAGCAGCAACTTCCCTCACGCCATCATTGAGTGCCTGTTTCAGATCCACTGCATTTAATTCTGTACAATAGGCCGGAGTTCCTGGCTGATGCCTCCATGAACTTTCCAAATTACCAGCATCAACCACATCAAAGCCTGCTTGATTGATAAGTCCGGATATAATTTCTTTTGCTTTTGGATCATCTCCTGATATAGCCATTGCTATACGCCCGGGTGCACCTTTAGGTGTCCCTCCATACACAAGGCTTTCTGCCAGCAGATTATTGAATGCTTTAATAACAGGCCGCCCAATTTGTTCAGCAACCCACACGCTCTCCGCTTTACCGTTTTTGATTTCCTCGATGTCGGCATCGCGGAATGGATAGTAGTTGGACGTATCCACTAGAATGGTATCTGGTGGCATTTCGTCAAATAAAGTTTTTGACAGGCCAGGAATAGCTATGGTCGGCACTGATAGTATGACCACATCTTTACCTTTAACAAGATCCTCCAAGGGCGAAGGTAATGCTCCTAATTCATTTGCCCGCTTTTCCAATTCAGCAAATTCAGCCGAATTGGTTACAAAAACCTGATGTCCTGCTGCAACCATTTTTTTCGCAATTGTACCTCCAATGGCACCTGTACCTATTATTCCTATTTTCATATTCAGTATCTTTAATATTTGTTTTGATAAATGTGCTATCAGATTATGGTAACCTTTCCTTAAAGTCTTTTCATATCATATTGATTAGTAGATAAAAAATTCAATTGTTTCATTAATCCTTATCAACCAGCCTATTTAAAATAATTATTGCAAAGTTATCACATTTTACTTTCCTTTGTATAGTACTTTCCCAAAGGAAAGTGATATTGTTCAAAGGATGAGACTATGGCTAAGAAAAAAGAACACTGCGACTGTTTGAATACCGTGAAGCCGGTAAGGGACGCGCTTGATGTAATCAGTGGCAAATGGAAACTGCCTATTATTATTTCAGTGGGCGTTGGTAATGACCGTTTTACAGACATACAGGAAAGCATTCCAGGGATAACCCCTAAAGTCCTGGCTAAAGAACTCAAGGACCTGGAACAGCATAAACTATTAAAGCGTACCGTTTTAGATGGCTACCCCGTCAAAATCCTGTACACCCTGCAACCTTATGCAGATACCTTAACACCGATAATATATTCCTTAAAAGATTGGGGAATCAACCACAGGAAAGTAGTCACAAAAGAGTAATGCACTTGACTATTATTCGCAACAGTTAATCAATCATATCAAAATACCTTCAAAAGTGCTCAACACGATTCCATAGCTCTGCTCCTTTCCGGTAAAACATATATGGCAAAACAGATTTTGCAACCGCTCTGCAAGAACTGTCCTTTTTTTTTGTAAAGCACTGAAGTAAAAGAGCATAATATAGGTCAAACGTAGAAACGTTCCATTATTGCCTACTTTTGTATCACAATAGCTGTTAACAATTGACTGAACTTTGTCATCATCAAATATTAAAGAATAATATAATGGCAAAAACAATTTTTATAACTGGTGCATCACGCGGATTCGGCAGGATCTGGACAGAAGCATTTTTACAACGTGGCGATAATGTTGTTGCGGCTGTGCGCAACCCGGAAACATTGGCTGAACTCGCAAAGGAATTCCCTTCGAATCTATTGGTCTTAGAACTTGATGTAACCGATAGAGAGTTGAGTTTTGAATCGATCGAAATTGCAAAAAAACACTTTGGCCGCATCGACGTCTTAATCAATAACGCTGGCTACGGACATATTGGAGCTGTAGAAGAGTTGAGCGAGCAGGACGTGAGATCGCAATTTGAAACGAATGTACTGGGTTCATTATGGACTGTGCAGGCTGTCCTGCCCATTATGCGCGAACAGAAATCGGGGCACATCATTCAGCTTTCAAGTGCGCTGGGACTAAATACGGTATCATTAATGGGGCTTTACAGTGCATCGAAATTCGCAATCGAAGGTCTTACTGAAACATTGGCCGGCGAAGTGAGTGGTTTTGGCATTAAGGTAACCATACTGGAACCGGCTGGTTTCTCCACAGATTTTTTTGGTACCAATTCGCTTGCCTTAAGTGCAATAGTAAATGCTTACGATGAGATGAGAAAAGATTTTTATGAGCATGCCGGAGAGCAAGATTCCGGGAATCCTATTGCAACTATCGGAGCGGTTCTAAAATTGGTGGATACAGAAAATCCGCCATTGAGGTTGCTACTGGGCAAGACTGCTTACCCTTGGGTAAAATATACTTACGAAGAGCGCCTGAAAACATGGGAATCATGGCACGACGTTTCTGTGGCAGCACATGGCTAATGAAAGTTAACTTTACAGGATCCGGATTTGCTGGATTCTGTTTTTATCACTGCTGAAAAATGGATCACTTTAAAAAAATAAGCGAGCTGCATGAAGCGCTTGGCGTTAACCCTCCGGAGCATCCGCTTTTTAGTGTGGCATACGGTGAGCGGGGCACCTGTGACGGAAATAGTATACTCGAATTTTCTTCAGAATTTTACATCATAGGATTTAAGAAGCTGAAATCGGGCAGCATGCAATATGGGAAAACAAAATATGACCACGACCGTGGCTCGATGTCTTTTGTAAAGCCCCACCAGAAAGTAGCCTTTAAAAATGTCGAACTTGAAGAGAAAGGTTTTCTGATTATTATCCATGAAGACTTCTTACCCGGAACTATCCTTTACCACGACATTAAGAAATACGGCTATTTCGATTATGAGGTGAATGAGGCCTTGCATCTCTCTCCTGCAGAGGAGGAAATCATCTGGAATTTGTATTTCAGCATTGATAAAGAATATCACAATAATACCGATGAACTTAGCAAGGCCATCATAGTTAGTCATCTTGACGCCATGCTCAAATATGCACAGCGCTTTTATAAAAGACAGTTTATCAACCGTACACATTTATCCGGCTCAACAGTAACAAAGTTCAACGAATTACTTGCAGTTAATTTTGAAGAGCGGAAAACGAAAGATATTGGACTTCCCTCTGTTTCTCTAATGGCAGAAAAGCTTCATATATCTCCGCGCTATTTAACCGATCTGCTAAAGGAAGAGACGGGAAAAACGGCATTAGAGCTAATCCATCTTTTCCTGATTGGTAAAGCTAAAAATCTATTGGCCGAAGGCGAATTGAATGTATCGGAGATTTCGCATTTACTTGGTTTTGAAAACACCACCTATTTTTCCCGGCTGTTTAAAAAAGAAGTGGGAACATCACCCACTCAATTCAAAGACCACTTCCTAAATTAATCGCAACGTTGATAAGGTAGCCCTCTTAAAGTTATGATATAATTTCCACTCCTTGAAAAGTCTCGGTTGAGGGGCTTGCAACAAGGAACTCTAAACGTTGTTAGAGATACTGAATCTTAAATTATAAGCTTTTCACCAAAATCATCAAGGT
>NZ_JBFTQI010000491.1:0-4529 GCF_056398925.1 Pedobacter sp. 01T416_2 | reverse complement strand
CCTCTTACCCTGGTTAATTTTAATCGTTGCGGGGTATTTATTTATCTCCAAAAAGTTCAGCATCAATACCTCTGTAGAGAGCAAACATCAGCTTCTGGTAGAGAAAATTGAGGCCATTGGTAAATTGGAGCTGGTAAGGTACCAGATTAGCGATGTTTTAGAACATAAAAATAAAACAGACTTTTTACCCGAAGCAAGTGTTTTATTGATTGTTAAAGCCGAAGCAGTAGGTTGTATCGACTTAACAAAAATTACCCGTGAAGATATTGATATTGATGCGGACACCGCTGTAGTAAATTTGCCACAGCCTGAAATATGTTATGTAAAAATCGACCATAAAAATTCGCGTGTTTACGATACGAAAATGGCTTTCTTCCGCGAAGCCGGTTTGGTAGATGAAGCGTATAAAGCAGCCGAAAGACAAGTAACTGCTGAGGTTAAAAAATCGAGTATTTTAACACAAACAAAAACCAATGCTACAACGGTACTTAAACCGATTATAGAAGGTTTGGGCTATAAGAATGTGAGGTTTACTTTTGAGTAGGGCTTAGAAGGTTTAAGGTTAAGCGATCGTCACCCTGAATTTATTTCAGGGTCTTTTTGGAAAGAGTAGAACTAGTAAAACTTCGGAGGTTTGCAGGATAGATGCTGATCCCGAAGGTTCGGGACAGCATGACGACATAACCAAATCTTATTTCAAAAAATCTTCTCTATGTGGATTAAAAATATCAATCAATAAACCCGCTTCTAAACAAAATACACCATGAAATACATTTGATGGGGCAAAGAAAACATCACCTTCATTTAAAATTTTCTTATCATCACCCATGGTTACTTCAAAACTTCCTTTTGCTACATAGCTCATTTGTAAATGAGGATGATTGTGAATGGTACCAATGGCATCTTTTTCAAATTCCACTTTAACCAACATCAACTGATTATCGTAAGCCATAATTTTGCGTTTAACGCCTGCTCCTAAATCTTCCCAATCAATATCGCTGTCAGCAATTAATGCCTTGTTGCTTAAGTCTTTGAAATTCATTTTTCTCTATTAAGATGTGTCATGTTGAGCTTGTCGAAACACTGTGATTGTCCTTCGACAGGCTCAGGATGACAAAGGAATTAAATTATACTTTGCGTGCTTAGCGAAAAACTTTGCGCCCTTCGCGGTTAAATAACCTTAAACCAAATACTCAAACAAAGTCTGATCCTGGTTTAGCTCAATAATTTCAAATTTAAAATCTTTCATGCGTTGTAATAAACTTGCATAATCGTTTTTATTAGAAAGTTCAATACCAACCAAAGCGGGGCCATTTTCTTTATTTGTTTTTTTAATAAACTCGAAACGGGTAATGTCATCCTGTGGACCTAAAACTTCATTCACAAATAACTTTAAAGCACCTGGTCTTTGTGGGAAACGTACAATGAAATAATGTTTCAAGCCTTCGAAAAGCAAAGATTTCTCTTTAATCTCCTGCATACGCTCAATATCGTTATTTCCACCGCTTACGATACAAACTACCGTTTTACCGGCAATCTGGTCTTTAAGCTGATCTAATGCAGCCACAGACAGTGCTCCCGCAGGTTCAACCACAATGGCATCTTCGTTATACAATTTTAAAATGGTCGTACAGATTTTTCCTTCAGGGATTAAATGCATCTGATCAAGCAGTTCCTTACAATATTCGTAAGTGATATGGCCAATTCTTTTTACAGCTGCACCATCCACAAATCGGTCTATTTCTTCTAAGGTAAACGGACCACCATATTCCATCGCCGTAACCATTGATGGTGCACCAAGTGGTTCAACACCAACTAATTTCACTTCAGGCTTAACGGTTTTCATGTAAGCGCTTACACCCGATGCCAAACCGCCTCCACCAACCGGCATTACAATCATATCCAGGTCAGGTAGATCTTCGTAAATTTCTACACCAACCGTTGCCTGTCCTTCAATTACTTTTTCATCATCGAAAGGTGGAATAAAAGTGGCTGATTTTTCGGCACTATAAGCTAAAGCTTCTTTTAAACAATCATCAAAAGTATCGCCTACTAAAACCACTTCAACATTGTCGCCACCAAACATGTAAGTTTGTTTAACCTTTTGTTTCGGTGTAATCTCTGGCATAAAAATCACCCCTTTAATGCCGAGTTTTTTACATGAATAGGCCACGCCTTGTGCATGGTTCCCCGCACTTGCACAAACTACACCGTTAATTAATGCATCTTGTGGCAAGGAGCTAATTTTATTGTAAGCACCACGCAATTTGTACGAGCGTACAATTTGCAAGTCTTCTCTTTTTAAATAAATATTGGCATTGTAATGAGCAGAAAGTCCGGCGTTAAACTCTAAAGGTGTACGTTTTACCACCCCTTTTAACCTTTGCGATGCAGATAAAAAATCTAATGTATTCGGTGTTGTAGTATTCATTGTTGTAGTATCAAGTAGAGAGAATCAAGTACCAAGACTGATATTCTCTTATATTTTTTGTAAAGCAGGGTTTGGTGTTCCATCGGTTGCAGCTGTCCTGCTTTACATTTTATTTCGCTGCGCTTCATGCTCATTTCAATCAGGTTTAGGTGAACTAAGTGTTTGTGTTTCAAACTTAAATCCTCCCCTGTCCCCTCCCAAAGGGGGGCACCCCTCAAAGTTTTTTTGAGGCAATTCGCCGATCGCTTTTAGCTTTGGTCCTTAACCTTTCAGCTTTTACGCCAAATGCAAAGCAACCAATTGGTTTAAATCGTAATCGTTAATGCCTTGTTTGCTATCGGCTAAAACCAAAAATTGTTTGTAAACAATATCTAAATGATCTTTTTCCAATTTATGGCCTAAACGGTCTAAATGGTGTTTTAAAGCATGGCGTCCGCTTCTTGCAGTCAATACAATAGTTGCATCAGGGAAACCAACATCTTCTGGTTTAATAATTTCGTAGTTTTCACGGTTTTTCAAGAAACCATCCTGGTGGATACCTGAGCTATGTGAAAATGCATTTCCACCAACAATTGCTTTGTTCGGTTGTACCGGCATGTTCATCTGGTTCCGCACCATATGGCTCATTTCATAGAAACGGGTCGCATCAATTTGGGTGTTTAAGCCTAAAATCTTGTGCGTTTTCAAAATCATGACGACTTCTTCCATAGATGTATTGCCTGCACGCTCTCCGATGCCGTTAATGGTACATTCTACCTGGCGGGCACCATTTTGTAAGCCTGCGATAGAATTCGCTGTAGCCAAGCCTAAATCGTTGTGGCAGTGCACAGAGATAATGGCTTTATCGATATTTTTTACGTTCTCTTTCAAAAAAAGAATTTTCGAGCCATACTGATCTGGTAAGCAATATCCGTTGGTATCTGGAATATTTACCACGGTGGCACCGGCAGCAATTACTGCTTCAACCATTTTAGCTAAAAATTCGATATCGGCACGGCCGGCATCCTCTGCGTAGAATTCAACATCTTCCACAAATTTTTTCGAATACCTTACGGCTTCAACAGCACGTTCCAAAATTTCTTCGCGGGTACTGTTAAACTTATGTTTAATGTGGAAATCGGATGAACCGATCCCTGTGTGGATACGTGGTCTTTTTGCATAACGTAAAGCATCTGCAGCAACATCGATATCATTTTTATTTGCACGGGTTAACGCACAGATAATCGGGTTGGTAACTGCTTTTGATAATTCAATTACACTGTTAAAATCTCCTGGACTAGATACCGGGAAACCAGCTTCAATCACATCAACACCTAAAAGCTCAAGTGATTTAGCGATTTCTACTTTTTGGTTTGTATCTAACTGGCAGCCTGGAACCTGCTCACCGTCACGCAATGTCGTGTCGAAAATATAAACTTTGTTTGGGTCGTGAATCATAATCTTAAGTTTAGGAAGTGATTAATTTTTGTGATAAGAATTTAAGAACCAATTTGCCCATTTCGGCTGTGCCTAAAACTTTAAACCGGTTTGTATTTTGGTCGGCAATGTCATGTGTTCTAAAACCTTCTTTCAATACCTGGTCGATGGTGTCAACCAATAATTTGGCTTCTTCTTTTAGTCCGAAGCCAATTTCTAACATTAGTGCTGCCGATAGGATAGAAGCCAATGGATTAGCTAAATCTTTACCTGCAATATCGTGTGCAGAACCGTGGATCGGCTCGAAGAAACCTGTGCTTTCGCCAACAGATGCCGAAGCCAGCATACCCATTGAACCTGCAATCTGCGAAGCCTCATCTGTTAAAATATCTCCAAATAAATTGGCGGTTAAAACCACATCGAATTTTTTAGGGTTTTTGATCAACTGCATGGCTGCATTATCGATAAACATATGCTCTGTTTCTACATCAGGATATTGTTTTGCAATTTCCTGAACAGTTTCGCGCCATAAGCGAGAGCTTTCTAAAACATTGGCTTTATCTACCGAACATAATCTTTTGTTACGTTGCTGTGCAGCCTGGTAAGCTTTATGTGCAATGCGTTCTACTTCATAACGGTGGTAAATCATTAAATCTGAAGCCGTATTACGGTCCTCCGAGCG
>NZ_JBFTQI010000490.1:0-4547 GCF_056398925.1 Pedobacter sp. 01T416_2 | reverse complement strand
ATTTTTATACCACTAATCTCCGGTCGGCAAAGCAACAGAACAATTATATTTTAAAAGGCGGAACCGAACAGGTATTTGAACCTCATTTTTCTTTTCAGGGGTTTAGGTACGTCAAAATAGATGGATACCCCGGCGAACTGAAACTGGAAAACCTTACCGCTGTAGCTGTTTATTCGGATATGAAAACCAGCGGAAAATTCACGACTTCAAATCCTTTGCTAAACCAATTGCAACATAACATTTCATGGGGACAGAAAGGAAATTTTGTTGATGTGCCGACAGATTGTCCGCAAAGAGATGAACGTTTGGGCTGGACAGGCGATGCACAGGCATTTGCCACAACGGCTGCATATAACATGGATATATCGGGCTTTTTTACCAAATGGCTAAAAGATGTTTCTGCAGATCAGCTTCCTAATGGCAGTGTTCCTTTTGTAGTGCCAAATGTGCTGAACCAAAATGACGCAGGTTCTGCAGGTTGGGCCGATGTTGCCACTATTATCCCTTGGGATATGTATGTTTCGTATGGAGATAAAGGCATACTGGAAGCGCAGTATGGAAGTATGAAAAAGTGGGTTGATTATATTTCTTCAGTGGCTAAAAATAACCTTTGGAACACCGGTTTTCACTTTGGCGATTGGTTGTTTTATCGTCCTAATGATGATAATGATGGCCGCGCAGCGGTGACGGACAAGTACATGATTGCCCAAACATTTTATGCGCATTCTACACAGTTGCTTATAAATGCAGCAAAGGTATTGGGCAAAACAGATGATGTAACCAAATATACTGCACTATTGGAGCAGATTAAAGCGGCTTATATCAAAGAAAATATGACGCCGAATGGAAAGCTGATCTCTAACACCCAAACTGCGTATGTATTGGCCTTACAGTTTGATATGTTGCCTGAAAACTTACGTGCACAGGCTGCACAAAGATTGGTAGACAATGTAAAAGATTACGGAAACCACCTGACTACAGGTTTTTTGGGCACTCCTTACCTTTGTCATGTATTGAGCCGCTTTGGGCACGAGGATGTAGCTTACGACCTGTTGCTACAGGAGAGTTACCCTTCGTGGTTATATCCGGTTAAAATGGGGGCAACCACCATTTGGGAGCGTTGGGACGGTATTAAACAGGATGGATCTTTCCAAACGGCAGATATGAATTCTTTTAATCATTATGCTTATGGAGCCATTGGCGATTGGATGTATAAAAATATCGCTGGCATTAATCCGGTATCAGCACAACCAGGTTACAAAACCATTTTAATTGCACCAAGACCAGGAGGGAAATTAACCAGCKCGTCGGCAGAGCTGGAGACGGTGTACGGCACTGTTAAATCATCGTGGACGATTGCAGATGGTGTTTTTAAGCTCGATGTAACTGTTCCTGCCAATGCAACCGCAACGGTAGTATTGCCGAAAACCGATAAAAAAGAAGAAATAGGCTCAGGTAGCTACCATTTTGAATATAAATATTAATCGCTTATAATTGCAGCTTCGTTAAAAGAGATTATATCACTATTATAAATTTTCAACGGGTCGTCATTCCCAACTTGATTGGGAATCTTAATGCAATTAGCTTTAAGATTCCCGCCTGCGCGGGAATGACGGTTTAGTCGAAATATGATAAAGTCTCTATCAGATGCAGTAAAAAATAAATGTACAGTAAAGAAGAAGCAGCTCGCCTGCGCCAACAGTTTTGGATCAGTTTCGGGCAATATATGAAACCCGTCCCTTCAGCAAGCGGTTCTACCGTAAACTGGACAAATTACAAAACGGGTGTGAAGAATATCTTCTTTAAAATGGATGTTGATGGTAAAAAAGCCTTTATCAGCATTCAGCTGTCGCATCCCGATACCGATATCAGGCATCTCATTTTTGAACAATTTGAAGAGTTTAAGCTCATGTTTGCTAATACCGTAAATGAAGAATGGGACTGGATTAAAGATGCAACCGATGATTTCGGTAAAACGGTATCACAGATTTCGATAAGCATTACCGGAGTGAGCATTTTTAATCAACAGCACTGGCCTACGTTAATCTCCTTTTTTAAACCCAGAATAATTGCCTTAGATGAATTTTGGGACAATGTAAAACCTGTTTTCGAGGATCTGGTTTAATCAGTAAGGTTTAGCTGCGCAATTCTATCCTTTGAAAATTTAATTTCTTCTTTGTCATCGGTTAAGCTGGGCTTGCTTTTTAAATAGAGGTTATAATATTTAAGCGCATTTTTTTCCTGCTTTAAACGGGTATCGTAAAATACCGCCAAACGATAATATAAAGTTGCTGTTGCTTTAAATTGCAAACCTTTTTTATAGGCTGCGCTTGCCAAAGCCAGTTGATTACTTTCTTCATAAACCAGTCCCAATAAAGAATAATAACTGGAAGTATTGGGCGAAATGGCCTCATCGATGGTTTTTCTGGTATATATAGCCGCCTGCGAATAATTTTTTAAAGCGCGGTAACTGAGTGAAGTATAATACAAGGTAGCTTCATTTTCCATCGCTGCCACCTCCAATTGTTTAAAAAGATCAATTGCCTTTTGGTACTTCTTTGTATAGTAATAAGCTTTTGCAACATCTTTTATCACCCCCGCATCAGCACCATCTTTCAACAGTTTCTCTCCCGATGCAATTACTTCGCTGTACTTTTTAAGCTGGTTGGCAATAGGAAGTTTAGCCCTTTGCAGCACCAGGTTATCACTATCGCCCTTAATGGCAATATTAAGTACATCATAAGCTTTTTCATATTGCTGATAAGCAGCATGCACCTCAGCCAGATCGGTAGCAACATCACCCTCTAACGGATTGATCAGATTAGCCTTCAAGAGGTAGATGAGTTTAAGTGAATCGTCCTTTGGAGAACTATACAAATTAGCCAGCAGTTTGTGCACATTAAAATTATTGCTATCTATTTTTACAATTTCGCCATAGTACAGCTTGGCTTTTTCAGTATTTCCCCTTTTGTTATTGATACTGCCAAGACTGAAAAGAATAGGCAGGTTTTGTGGCTGCAGCGTATAAGCTTTGCTATAAAATTTTTCTGCTTCAACATTGTTGCCTGCCATTAAGAAGCAATAGCCGATCTGGCTGAGGGTTTTAAAATCGTTTACTTCTTCTCCATAAATGCCTTTGAGGTATTGAGCAGCATCGGCATAACGCTGGGTCTGATAGAAATCGAAAAGTTTCTCCTTATCGACAGCGCTTGTATTTTGCGCATAACCAGCTAAACTTAAACCAACTAAGGCCAATAATGTAAGGAGCTTTTTCATTTGTATAAAATTGTTTTTTTAGTGGCAATGAAGCTATCATGATTTATCTGCTACATTTTAACAATTTGAAAAATCATGATGGTTTCATGACAGATAATTTTAAACTAATTTATTAGTTGTTTTCGATATTTCCAAATCTGTTTTGTTAAAAGATTGGCGAAATAAAACAAAACCAGCGCTAAGGGGTTTATAAGGAATAGTTAACTAAAAATAAGAACCTATGAACACTTTAAAGAAGTTTGAATTAATGGAAAAGATTGTGCGTGAATTAGAAGACTTACAAAACTCTCAGCAGGCACTTATTCAGAAAATTGGTAAAATTGAAGTAGATAATATCGAATTGGGCGATAATCGCCTGGAAAAAGATTTACCGGATATTCATCAAAATTTAGCTGATAACTTAGATACTATCTCAGGAATTTTAGATTACTTTGCAGGTAAAACACAAAACTTTGGTGATAAAAACAATGTTGATGCTTTAAAAGAACAGGAAGCCATTAACAACGCCACCAGCTAAAATTAATCGCATATGAAATTTTTATCTTTAACCGTTGCCTTTTTGCTTGTTGGCTTATTTGCCAGCGCACAGGTATTGCCATCTTTCCAGCTGGGCATTAAAGCTGGTGCAAATTTTTCGAAATTTGATAGTGAAAACACTTTTAACAGTAACAACCGCGCAGGTTTTTATGGTGGCCTTTGGGCCAGGGTAGGTGCTGCAGGCGTTTACTTCCAGCCAGAGCTTTATGTGTCGGGCAAAAAAGCAGATTTAGTAAGTGAGTCAACGGGAGAAGTAAATAAAGTGCGTTTTACAAGTTTAGATGTGCCATTATTGGTAGGTACTAAGTTTGGTGCTGCTGGTATTGGCCTCCGTTTAAACACCGGACCGATGTTTTCGTTAATATTAGATGAAAATCAGAGTTTTGGTCAGGCTGCAGGAAGCGTTTTCAGAGCCGACTTTAAAAATCAGGCCTTGGCATGGCAGTTTGGAGCGGGCTTAGACCTTAAAAAATTAAGCTTCGATGCACGTTACGAACTTGGCTTATCAAAAATCAATAAAGCAGGTTATCCTGGTACTAAGTTAAACTTATTTACAGTTGGCTTAGGTTATAGGATTTTGTAACAGCTCCTTGCGAATCGTCACCATGAATTTATTTCAGGGTCTTTTTTAGTGTGATAGATGGCTGAAACAAGTTCAGCATGACGATACTAGTTAAGTGAACCTAGCTAATATAAGAAAGGGAGATAAAATTAATTTTATCTCCCTTTCTTAT
>NZ_JBFTQI010000489.1:0-4549 GCF_056398925.1 Pedobacter sp. 01T416_2 | reverse complement strand
GCCATAGGCAAGGTGAGTACGTGTGTACTGAGTTTTTTAGCCGTTTCGAAGGTTAGGGGGGGTAATTTCACCAATTCTTCAGCACCACTTAAAATTAAACAGCATTCGCGTAAATAATTTACGCCATATTTTAAAAAATTCTTCTGGTTTTCTCTTCCCCACTTCGCTGCCTCGTCGGTAAATTCGATCAGATCGGGAACTTTGTTGCCAAAACCCATCCTCAACCAAGCAGTAAATGTACCCGAACTATCACTTTGCGTATCGGCAGCCAGTGCTTTTGCCTCAATTAAATTTCCATCGGCCAAAAATGAGTAATCAATAGCCTGGTGCTCGCTTAATCCCCTCGCATTCAATAAATATCCGGTTACCTCTTCTGACGAAAGTTTTGGGATTTTCACAATTTGCGTTCTGGATAAAATGGTGGTTAAAATCTGATCCTGGCTTTGTGCAATTAAAATAAATAAAGTATTTGCGGGTGGCTCTTCAATTAATTTAAGCAGCGCATTTCCGGCTTTATCCAAATATTCGGGCAGCCACATAATTAAAACCTTGGTTTCGGCTTCGAAGGCTTTATAACTTAGTTTTTTAATAATATCGTGGCATTCGGCAATATTAATATTAGCCTGTTTATTAGCTGCATCGAGTTTAGAACGCCAGATATCCATATCGAAATAAGGGTCATGCATTAACATACCCCGCCATTCTTCCAACACATCTACAGCTGTTTTTACACTCGCAGAAGCAAAAAAAGGATAGGAGAAATGGAGATCGGGATGAATTAAACGTTCGTATTTTCTACAGCTCGAGCATTCGCCACAACTATCATTTTCGCCTTTGTTAAGGCAATTAATGTATTGTGCGTAGGCAATAGCCAGCGGTACAGCGCCAGAACCAGCAGGCGACAAAAACAGTTGCGCATGGCTAATGCGGTTTTCCTTAACCGTTTGCACCAATTGTTGCTTCACTCTTTCCTGTCCGATGATTTCTTTAAACTGCATTTGGTGCAAAATAAGAAATAGATATGAGATTCACAGCCTCGTCATTCTGAACTTGCTTCAGAATCTGTATTTTTTAGATTAAAACGACATTTTATTTTTTAGAAAAGCTGGTTCCGGTAATGCTTTTGTTCGGTTCAGCCCCTCTTTCCGCTATATCCCAAATTGAACTAATTTGGGGATGCCGCTGCAATAGGGTTTTGATTGGTTCTGAAGAAGCCTTTTTGCTAAAAAACCCATTTCCTAAAAAACCTTACCTTTGGCTTTATTTTTTTAAACGGGCTAAACGCTTTACGTCAAACACCCAACGCTTAACTATTTTTATGGCACGGATCCTCGCATTTGATTACGGAACAAAACGCATCGGTATCGCGGTAACCGATCCCTTGCAGATTATCGCGACAGGACTGGATACGGTGCATCCGAAAGATGTGATCGAATATGTTAAAAAGTATATGCTCACCGAGCAGGTGGAGGCTTTTGTATTGGGCGATCCTAAACAGATGGACGGCTCTCYGTCTGATTCGGCACAACATGTAAAGGGCTTTGCTACACTGCTAAAAAAATCATTCCCCGATATCCCAAGACATTGGGTTGATGAGCGCTTTACCTCTAAACTTGCCCATCAGGCCATTATGCAAAGTGGCCTAAAAAAAATGGACAGAAGAGATAAAGATCGGGTTGATACCATTGCCGCAACCATCATTTTACAATATTTTATGGAAAGTAACCGTTTATAACCAACAAATGAGCCTAATAAACGACGATTTACAGGATTTACTAATTGCCTATTGCGAACCTGAGAGCGAATTGCTTCAACAGATAGACCGCGAAACCAATCTTAAAGTTTTAATGCCCCGCATGTTATCTGGCCACTATCAGGGCCGGGTTTTAAGCATGCTGAGCAAAATGATTTCCCCTAAAAGAATTTTAGAAATCGGCACTTTTACCGGTTATGCTACTTTATGCCTTGCTGAAGGTTTAACCAAAGATGGCCTGTTGTATACGCTGGATATTAATGAGGAATTGGAAGATATGGTGCGCCGTAACTTTGCGCAATCTGCATTTAATGATCAGATCAACTATATCTTAGGCGATGCCACCACCACAATAGCGGGTTTAGACGAAGTTTTCGACATTGTTTTTATCGATGCCGACAAGAAAAATAATGGCACTTATTACGATATGATTTTTGATCGCGTTCGTCCAGGCGGGGTTATCATTGTGGATAATGTATTATGGAGTGGAAAAGTACTGCAGGAGAAACAGGATAAAGACACCAGAAATATTACTAGTTTTAATGATAAAATAGCTGCAGATGAACGGGTTGAGAAACTGATATTACCTGTTCGCGATGGTTTGTTTGTGATCAGGAAGAAAGCTTAACATATAGTGGTTAATCGGTTAATTGTTTTAATCGGTTAATCGTACAGTTAACCAATTAAACAATTTGTACAGTTAACCATGACTAAAAAAATCTTTACTTTTTGTCTGCTCCTTTTAACAGGGATTGTTGCAAGAGCGCAAGATACGGAAGAATATATTGCAGAGCACGTAGAATATGCACAGGGTTTAATGCACGATCATAAAATTCCAGCCAGCGTTATTTTAGCTGTTGCCATACACGAATCGGCTGCAGGAAACAGTAAAATCGCACAACACCTTAATAATCATTTTGGAGTAAAAGGCCCGAATAACAATGCCGAAATCCGTTCATCCTATCGCGATTATTTAAATGCGGATGAATCTTACAGCCATTTTGTAGAAATTATGGAAACCCGCAAGCCTTTTAATAATCTTTTCGAAAAATACGATCAATACGATTACAAAGGCTGGGCTTACGGAATCCGCCGTTGCGGTTATGCCAGCAGTAGAAGCTGGGCCAGCCAGGTAATTGGCTTAATTAAAAAATACGAACTCTACCAATATGATGAAAGGCCAGAAGGATATGAAGAGCCTGTTTATGCAGCGCCAGTTCACCACCGCAGCAAAAGCAGAAGAACAGCCAAAACTTATACCGTAAAATCTGGAGACAACCTAAGAATAATTGCAAAAAAGAAAGGCACCACCGTTAAAGCCCTGATGCAAAAAAACGGCATAAAAAAAGCGAACTTAAAACCAGGACAGAAGTTGAAGTTTTGAGTCCGGGGTCATGAACCAAAGTCGATAAAGCCATACAGTTAACCAATTCCAACAATTAACCGATTAAACAAATCATAACATCAATGCGTTCATTCAGCCATTACATCCTTATAGCAGCAACCCTCATATTTTTTAGCTCTTGCGGTACGCGGAAATTTTCTAAAAACAACAAGCAAATAGAAAAAGCAGCCAACAAAGCCAACAACAATTCGTACAAAAGTTACAATACTTTAAGTTACATTGATGAGTTTAAAGGAGTGGCAGTTGAAGAAATGAATGCAAACGGAATCCCTGCAAGTATTACATTGGCGCAGGGAATTTTAGAATCGGGCAGTGGAAATAGCGACCTGGCTAAATACGCCAACAATCATTTTGGTATTAAATGTACATTAGACTGGAAGGGAAAAAACTACTTCCGGGACGATGATCAAAAAAACGACTGTTTTAGGGTGTATAAGGATGCGCGCGAATCTTTCAGGGATCACTCTGAGTTTTTAAAGCGCAAACGTTATAGCTTCCTTTTCCAGTTGGATAAGAACGATTACAAAAGTTGGGCGCAGGGATTAAAAACAGCCGGATATGCCACCAATCCAAAATATCCAGATTTATTGATCAATACCATCGAAAAATACCAGCTTTACCAATACGATCAACCGGAAAGCGAAAAGCAAAAGATTGCCAGGGAGGATCGTGTCTTTTCAGAAATCAATCAGAATATTCCGCAGGAAAAGGCTAAATTTACACCAGTACCCCCTCCCCCTGCTGCAGCTAAACCCATTCTTGCCGATGGTACTTATACCGTTGTTAAAGGAGATACACTCTACAATATTGCAAAACGTTTTAATTTAACGGTTGATCAGTTAAAAATGCTGAACGAAATGAGTACCGACGCCATTAAACTGGGTCTGATACTTAAGGTTAAATAATGTTAAGTACAAGCATAGCCTGCCAGATATTTGTAGTTTTGTAGCTTAATGAAATTTTTTCTTCCCTTTATACTTGCTTTCGGCTTCTCTACGTTGCTTCATGCACAGAATAAACCTGTGCAGGGAATTGTTATTGATAAAGAAACAAAGCAGCGTTTGGCCAAGGTTTATATTTATAACATCCGTACAGGTGATGGTTTATACAACAATACCAAAGGTGAGTTTAGCACCTTTGCGCTGCCTGGCGACACCTTAGTTGCAGCTTTATCGGGCTATGGAGTAGATACTATTGTTTTTAAGGGACAAACTGCCGCATACTTTCAACTCAGATCGTTGGGCATAAGACTGCGCGATGTACTTATTCAACAAAAAAGATTAAGTCCGCAGCAGCAATACGAAAAAAATGTTCAGGAATATCGTTACCAAACCATGAAAGGAAGTAGTAAAGATTTATTAAACTTAGGTAACGGCGGTGTTGGTTTAGGT
>NZ_JBFTQI010000488.1:0-4578 GCF_056398925.1 Pedobacter sp. 01T416_2 | reverse complement strand
GATTGATAGCGCCATTCATAACCGCTGTCATGCCGCTGGTTCCTGAAGCTTCCCGGTACATTTTTGGATTATTAAGCCACACATCAGCTCCTTTTTTTAGAAGTGAGGATAAACCGAGTTCATAACCAACCAAAACGGCACAATTAGGGAACGCTTTTGTTTTATCAATGATCTGATTGAAGATTTGGTTTGCGCCTGTATCTTCTGGATAGGGTTTTCCTGCCCAAATGATCTGTATAGGATATTTTGAATGCTTTAATAACATCTCGAAACGCGTCCAGTCGTACATCAGCAGATCTGCTCGTTTATATCCGGCAAAACGCCTGGCCCATACCAGGGTGAGCACATTTTCATCAAATAGCTTTCCAGTCTGATCGGCAACTTCCCGAAACAAGAGTGATTTTAATTCCTTTTTCCGGGCTAAAAACGCCTGTTGATTATTCTCATTTACGCGCTGAGCGATAGCCTTATCCTGCCAGTACTTTTGATTCTGTGCATTGGTTATGGAAACAATCTCACATATGCCATCATAGCCTCCCCACATTTCGCGGGCAACTTCACCATGAAGTTTGGAAACAGCGTTTGCTTTGCCAGAAAACTTCAATGCTGCCAGCGTGTAATTAAACTTCTCCCCCTCCAGTCCCAGCACAAATTTAACTTCATGTTCCTGCATATGGTAAAAGAATGACATCTCTTTTAACAGCGAAAAATCATGTTCTTCATTACCCGCAAGCTCAGGGGTGTGGGTTGTAAACCGCATTCTTTTTTTTATCTCTTCGAGATTTTGATATTTTGAATACAGATAAAAATTAAGTGGCACCGCATGCCCTTCGTTCATATGATAATAATCTGGCTGCAGGTTGAGCTGATCCAACAGCATTCCCCCACCAATCCCCAGAATGATTGACTGCGCAATCCGGGTGACCTCGTTTGGGTCATATAGCCGGTGAGTAATGCTTCTACTTATTTCATCATTTTCAGGAAGATCGGTACTCAGCAAAAATAAAGGTGCGGTGCCAAATGTGGCAGGCCGCAATAAAAATGCTTTGACTTTAACGATAGCACTATGTACCGGAACAGAAAGAACAATTCCTGTATCTTCCAGAAACGAATAATCTTTTTGAATGAAGGCTGGAACCATATTGTTATCCTTATCCCTTACCTGGTCATAATAACCGTATTTCCAAAGCATGCCTATGCCCAACAAATTTTGTTTCAATTCGAATGCGCTCCGAAGATGGGATCCGGAGAGAAAACCCAGGCCTCCGCTATAAATTTTAAGGGATTGATCAATGGCAAACTCCATTGAAAAATAGGCTACACTGGTTTGATATTCTGCGTCAGGGCTGTACCCAAAGCGCTCGGTTCTGGTCATAGAAAACGTTTTGTTCGTGGATTATTTTATTGGAGAATTAAGAAATTATTAAAAAGAACCTGTTTATATATTCAGGATCAAATCATAAATTCCTTAAAAGCATTCTACAAAAACCAAACCAATGAACCTGTTCGCACTAAATTGTTCCCCATTTTTTAAAGATTTTTTTGATAAACCTTCCCAAAGGCAGATATGGCCAGCGCATCATGTTTTTTGAAAGCGCTACAAATAAATACCGGCTGGAGATCCAGTTCAATATACCCAATCTAAAAAGTAAATATCGACGGGACAAGCCGATTCCATTTTCCTTCTCATCATTTCCATTTTCACCAGATTTCATTAGTACTCCTTTCAAAGTGCAAATCCGGATGCAGGGGGCCTATGAGCTGCATAGGTTGGTCATTGTCATTTTTATAAGCATGCTTACTATCCAAGACCAGGTTTGCCCCCATGTAAACAATTAGGTTGCTTTTAAATGAAAACCTGACTTCTATTTTCTGAATAACATTTTTTACCCCTTTCACAGATTTTGCGGCATGTTCTGCAGCAAGTTTTTTGGCGTAACTGTCCACAGATCCCTTAAGCGTCACCAAACCATCTTCCACCGAAATCTCTATTTTCTCTACACCAATAAGGGAATCGGTCGTGATCGCCAGTCTAACCTCCTCTGCTAATTTTTTATTCTTTTTTTTCATTATAATTTCCATTATTAATGGGCCAAATTTGCTCCTTCTCATCATAATATTTTGTTTATTTTATCTGCGCACTTAAATCTCCAGTTTTTTATTTCTGGCATATCATCAAGATGTACACCTATATATTCTTTATGGCTGGCCAATTTATCCTCACAAAAACGGATGAACTCATCGGCCTGTTGCTGGAACCGGGGAACGCGTTTAACCGCTTCCATAGCTAAATGATACCGGCTCATCTGATTTAATACCACCATATCAAATGGTGTGGTGGTTGTTCCTTCCTCCATAAATCCCCGTACATGAAACCGTGCGGGATCCGGCCGTCCATGAACCAGATCATGAATAATACGGACGTAACCATGGAATGCAAAAATCACCGGGGCAGCATCGGTAAACAGGTCTTCAAAATATTCATCACTTAATCCATGCGCATGGTATGCTCTTGGAGAAAGGGCCATTAAATCAACCACATTAACAACTCTTACCCGAAGCTCAGGTAGGTGTGTGCGAAGAATTTCGGCGGCTGCGATAGTTTCCTGGGTGGGTACGTCTCCGGCGCATGCCAGAATCACCTCAGGTTCACCAAGATCATTTCCAGCCCATTCCCAAACAGATGCCCCTTTTTCACAATGCGCTACAGCTTCTTCCATCCCTAACCATTGCAGTTCAGGCTGTTTCCCAGCAACCACAACATTAACATAATTTTTACTTCTCAGGCAAYGATCCATTACAGATAACAGCGTATTGGCATCGGGCGGTAAATAAATCCTGATTACGCTGCTTTTTTTATTGACCACCGTATCAATAAATCCTGGCCCCTGATGACTATAACCATTATTATCCTGTCTCCATACATGAGAAGTTAGTAGATAGTTTAGCGAAGCTATTGGCTTACGCCAAGGGATTTCCTGAGTAGTCTTTAACCATTTTGCATGCTGGCTAACCATGGAATCGACAATGGTTACGAAAGCTTCATAACAAGGGAACAGGCCATGTCTGCCCGTTAACAGATAACCTTCTAGCCAGCCCTCGCAAAGGTGCTCGCTCAATACTTCCATTACCCTTCCATCCGGAGATAATTTATCATCAGTATCGATAATTTTCTCCATGAAGCATCGATCAGTCACCTGAAAAACGGCCTCTAATCTATTAGAGTTCGTTTCATCGGGACAGAACAACCTAAAGTTCTTGTTAGCTGCATTCATGGTAAATATTTCACGCAAAAACTTACCTAGATTCCGGGTGCTTTCTGCCTGGATTGTTCCTGGATGTACTACCTTGATCCCGTAGTGTTTGAAGTCTGGCAGAATAAGATCCTTTAACAATACTCCCCCGTTTGCATAAGGTAATGCGCTCATTCTTTTATCCCCAACAGGCGAGAGGCTGCGGAGGTCAGCGTTTAGTGTACCGTGCTCATCAAAGAGCTTCTCCGGCTCATAGCTGCGCATCCATACCTCAAGGGCGTGCAATTTCTCAGGGTTCTCCTTAACTCCGGCCAACGGAACCTGATGAGCGCGGAACGATCCCTCGATAGGCAGATTATTCCAGGATTTAGGCCCGGTCCATCCCTTGGGCGTTCTTAAAATAATCATAGGCCATTTTCTTTGATGGATTATACCTTCAGCCCTGGCATTATACTGGATTTTTCTGATCTTATCATAAACGATATCCAATGTAGAAGACAGCTGACGGTGAACATTGTGCGGGTATTCTCCTTCAACGAAAAACACCTCATATCCATATCCTTTGAATAGTTCACTTAAAGCGGTATCATCCATGCGGGAAAATATGGTAGGACTTGCTATTTTGTATCCGTTTAGGTGAAGTATTGGCAACACCGCGCCATCTCTTGCAGGATTTAAAAAAGCAACTGAATTCCAGCTTGCTGCCAGAGGACCTGTTTCTGCCTCTCCGTCACCAATTACGCAGGCGGCAATCAGGTTTGGATTATCAAACACAGCGCCGAAAGCATGCATCAGGGAATAGCCCAATTCACCGCCCTCATTGATTGATCCTGGTGTGTGGGCACTTACATGACTGGGAATTCCTCCAGGAGTAGAAAACTGTCTGAAAAGTTTAAGCATACCTTCCTCATCCATCGTTACCTCAGGAAAAAATTCGGTATACGTACCCTCCAGATAAGTATGGGCTACTACTGCGGGTGCCCCATGGCCAGGCCCGCACACATACAGCATATCCGCATCTGTATCTTTTATCAATCTGTTCAGGTGGACATAAATAAGGTTTAAACCGGGAGAAGTGCCCCAATGACCAAGCAATCTGGGTTTAATGTCGTCTGGTGTAAGCGGGTTGCGCATTAGCGGATTGGCCTGTAAATAAATCTGACCAGCAGATAGGTAATTTACCGCTTGCCAATATTGATGTATTTTATCGATTACTGCTTCTGAAATTTCTTGCATGGTATTTTGGATTTAAGCTTTAAACATGTATTGTTTTAAGCTTCAGGGATAATGATTCGATAGGTTTTTATCTAAGTGTATATAGATC
>NZ_JBFTQI010000487.1:0-4588 GCF_056398925.1 Pedobacter sp. 01T416_2 | reverse complement strand
GGATTAATCTGGAGCAGCCTGCCAAAAAGATTAAGATCTATTTCAGTGGCCGCTGTTTTCAATACATTTCTGTTATTGGCAAAAAGTGAACTTCCATCTGTCGAATCCTCAAAAAACTGAACAAAATACTGGCCCAGAGAATTCTTACAATTTAAATTACATAGGGTGAAACTGGGAACAATGTACAAATAGCCAGGCTCTAGCTTTAGCGAGCTTTCAGCATCTGATATTTCACCTTCCCCCTCATCTATATAGTAAATGCGGTAATACGGACTGATCACATTCCTATAATTCCATTTGGCATTAAGTCTCACATAGTCAACATTAAGAAGTGAAAAGCTATGCCGTAAGTTTCTTTTGATCATCTAACTACAAATATGCAAACTACGTTAATATCTTTAAAAGCATGCGTAAAGATTTCAAATATAATAAAAATCGACCCACGCCATTTTAATGTTGTTTCAGAACGAAACCCTATTAAGCAATAAAAGCGTTAAAATCAAGTATTACCACGTTAACTATTCGTTTTACCACGCTAATGCAGAAATTTGGAAATAAAAGCCTAGAATTAAAGCAATTGGCTACTAGGCAAATGATGTACGAACTCACAAGTTTCAGGGAAGTAATTTTAGATCCCCTTACCACAGGAACTACATATAAATGACCACGTAAAGAACTACAAGACGAAATCTTAAAGGAAAGTAAACGCATATTCAGCTCCATTCAGCATAATATTACACAAATAGAGCCAGATAGATCAAAGCTTTATCTAACACAACATCAAAGAGGATTGATTCAATTAACTGATTATGGATTTCCCCCATGCCATAAGCTTTACTTTCAAAACCAATTGACAGCGGGTGAAACCAATTCACTGGTTTCTTGCCAATTTGTTAGCACAGCCACTAGCCGCTTTCTGAACAATTAATAGCTTGCCAAGGCGGCAGGCTATTTCTGTACATGCTAATTGCTGTTGTATAAAGTTTAATTTAATAATGATACAGATATATCAGTCAATACTGTAAAGCACAGGCGAATCAAACGTTTGCGCAGTCTTTATCCTTTTACATCAATGTAATTATGGATACATTGTATTGACGTTTTAAACAGACTCACACCACCTGTTTAAGAATAAACTGGCTGACTAAACATTACCAATGTAATTATTACCATAATCCATTTATTGGAATATGGCTACCTATAACCAAATATTAACAAAAACCTAAAAAATGAAAAAGAAACTATTACTCTTAACCGTATCGGCGATTGTAGGCCTTTCAGCCTGTAAAAAAGCAGCTGTATTACAAGATGAAGTTGTAAACAGTAAAAAAACAATGAGTGGTGCAAGTGTACAATCCCTCACTCAGACCAATGTTTTTAATGTCACCGAAAAAATTAATGCATCAATTGAGAGAGACCGCTTAAAGAATGGATACTACTTAACCGATTTTACAGCAACCGGTTTATACATGGCTCCGGGTGCTACTTTAGATATCACAGTAGAACAAACTACTGGCACCCGCTTGCCAAAATTATTAATTGGCACCTATTCTCGATATGGCACCTGGAACACCCAGCCCACATCCGTACAGTTAACGGCGGGTACCAATACCATTACAAATGCTGTAGGCGGCCTATTGTGGATCAGGTACACCAATTCTACAACTGGCTCTACCGCTAAGGTAACTTTTAATAACGGTTACCAATACGCTCCATATTATAAACTTGGCGTAACCACCAATTCAGACTGGATTAATCAATTACAAACGTACACCACTCCTGATGTGGTTTTAGAAGGCTCGAATTGTGTTATTGTTGTATCAAGAACAAAAGCAATACAGTACCAGGCAGAAGACCAGAACGCTATATTGAACAAGATTACACAAGTTATTGCGTTAGAGGATGATCTGAACGGTTTAGACAACTCTTTGCCTGCACATGCGAAAAATGTGCATACCTATCTTTTAACGCAGCATGAGGATCCGGCCTATTATTTTTTCGCTTATGATTATCGTACAGCCTATATCACTTCGGATGTTAATGCCATTTTAACTTTAAGCGCAGTAGGCACCAATGGTTGGGGATTATGGCACGAACTAGGCCACCAGCACCAAATGATGTGGCGTTGGGGTACTCTGGGTGAGGTTACGGTAAATCTTTACAGTTTATATGTGCAGCGTACCCTTACTCCATCCATCAACAGACTAGTAAATGATGGGACATGGCCAAAAGCTTTTACCTATTTAGGAAAAGCCGCTGGCACCAAAGATTATAACGGATCAACAAGTTATGCCAATCCTTTAACCGATCTGTTTATCAGACTCTGTATGTTTCAACAATTAACCTTAGCCTATGGTGATAATTTTTATAGAACCCTGGCCAAGGATATGCGTGTTGAAAATCCAACCTTAGCTAATGATGATGCCAGGATGCGTTATTTCATGCTGAAGGCATGTAGTATATCGGGCAAAAATTTAACTAGTTTCTTCCAAAAATGGGGATTGAATTTATCTACTTCAGCAGCTACAACTCAAATATATGCAGACATGGCGGCTTTGGGTTTACCAGCGCCAAGCACTGATCCCTCTACCCTGCAAGACAATGTTGCACCTTTAACAGAATTAAGTAAAACTGGCTGGAGCATCAATTCTTTCAGCTCCGAAGAAACCAGCGGCGAGGGAGCAATCAACGGCAGGGCTGCTACATTAATTGATGGTAGCTATAGTACGTTCTGGCACTCACGCTGGACTACTTCTGCAACAAGTTATCCGCACCAGATTGTAATTGATTTAGGATCTTCAAAATCGGCAAACGGCTTAAGTTTAGTGCAAAGAAGCGGATTGAGCCGCGCAATTAAAAACTTTCAGGTTTTAACAAGTACCGATAATATAAATTTCACATCGGTAAACAATTATGTAGCTCAAAATGCTGCCGGAGTACAATATTTTGCGTTTGGCAGCACCAAAACCTTAAGATACCTTAAGGTAATTATGAACTCTGCACAAGATGGTTTGCAGTTTGCATCCCTGGCAGAGCTAGGTTTATACAATTAACAATTTCATAAAAAGAGGGCTGATAGGTGGTCCTCTTTTTATTTATCACCTTACAACACATGTCTTTTTGATTAATATTTCCAGTCAAAAAAAATGTTATAAGTATAACGGAAACAGCAATTAATGATGAGCCTGATGGGCAGGCTGATTATAAACTGGATAAATCGGTTTTTGGCTTATAGGTTATTTACTTCAAAACCGCGATAGCTAAGCATTTCGGCATTATGCAAAACAATTAGGCGAAGTTTTAATCTTTCGATGATTGCTCTGGCTTGGGCAATATTTCTTTGCATATCGTTTATTCCCCTGATTTCGATTCCTCCAGACATGAGTTTAAATTTGCTGGGCTCAAACTTATCAATAAACTGCTGGAGATCTGGGCTAACTGTTACCTGATTGTTTTGCATAATCAATTATTATTTCTTTTGCCACAAAGCAAAACAAAGCATTTTAACTTATCAGCGCTTTCATATTAACTTATTAAGAAATGTTAGCAAAAGGCTTTCTCCAAAAATAATCACCCTTGTACCGATAATCGAGGTTATTCCAATCAAACTACAGATCGCAGCAAATTCTTTAAATCAAGCGGCATGACATAAACATGACCTTCGCTTAACTTTCAGATGATATTCAGCTAGTAGCTTTGTATTAAAGAACTGGACATGCATACGATAAAAAGATTGACCAATCTCAATTATTATTTCTTTACTGCAATATCCATACTCCTGTTGGCATTCGTTTTTAATTTTAGCTTTTCTAAAACAGATGGATTCCTCATTTTTAACCATTTTCATCCAGCGTGGTTAGATATTTTTTTTAAGTACATCACTAATTTAGGAGATGGTTTAATCAGCATTCTGGCTGCAGTAATTCTGCTTGCACTTCGGAAAAAGAAAAAAGCAATGACTGTGGTTCTTGCTTATATTTATTCAGGGCTGCTTATTCAAATTGCAAAAAGGATATTTCACATGCCAAGGCCTAAATATTTTTTCGAGCAGACTTTATTTCATTATACTCATTTTGTTGAAGGGGTAAGCATGCATGATCAAAATTCTTTTCCTTCTGGCCATACCGCTTCTGCGTTTGCCTTAGCCACAGTATTCGTTTTGGTTTTCAAGAAAAATAAAATCACGTTTTACTGCTTATTTTTTGCTTTTCTAATCGGTTATTCGCGTATATACCTGGCTCAGCATTTCCTTATTGATGTAATTTTTGGGGCAATAACCGGTATAACCTGCGCTTTGGTTAGTTATCATCAAGTATACGATCTCAAATTTTTCAGATCGGCAAAGGTAAGCAAAAGATATAAACAGCTTAAAATCGCCAGTCAGGCCAACCCCATTTAAGTGAAAGAAATTCCAGCTAAACTTTGGCTTTTTATAATGGTAATGGCTGTGATCAAACTGATCATTGCTTCAACAATAGCACTTGGAAATGATGAAGTATATTACTGGACTTATGCTTTAAATCTGGAATGGAATTATTTTGATCATCCCCCATTTGTGGCGTGGTTAATCAGAGTAACAACAGTAAAT
>NZ_JBFTQI010000486.1:0-4590 GCF_056398925.1 Pedobacter sp. 01T416_2 | reverse complement strand
ATGTTTAAATAGTTAAATCATTAAAATTATGAATCAAAAAACTAACGATTTTGGACTTTTTATAATGGGTGGAGGTCCTGGAGATCCTGAATTGATCACTATGAAAGCTTTTAATGTGCTAAAAAGAGCAGAAGTTATTCTGTATGATAACTTAAGTAATGAGAAATTGCTAGAGATTGCACCGAAAAATTGCAAAATGATCTATGTTGGCAAGCAACCTTATGGAAAATACACACCACAAGAGAAAATAAATGAATTAATTGTCGAAAATGCCCAAAATTATCAAGTAGTGGTGCGTTTAAAGGGGGGAGATCCTTTTATTTTTGGCAGAGGCTTCGAAGAATTGATTTATGCGGAGGCTAGGGGCATCAAATGTCATTACATTCCAGGTATAAGTAGTATGCAGGGCGCAGGTTTTATTGATGTTCCTTTAACACACCGCGGCATTAGTGAAAGTGTTTGGATCCTTACCGGAACCAAGAAGGACGGAAGTTTGACCAACGATTTAAAGTGTGCCATGAAAAGTTCCGCTACAGTTGTTATATATATGGGTATGAAAAAAGTTGGCGAAATCTCTAAAGCTTATTGTGATGCGGGCTTAGGTGATATGCCTGCGGCAGTTATTCAGCATGCTACCTTGCCCAACCAAAAACAAGTGGTATGTTCAGTGCAAAATTTACAGGAATCTGCTGAACAGGCAGGCTTAACTTATCCTGCTATTATTATTATAGGTAATGTGGTGCAGGCTAAAGCTTATGCGAACTTAAATCAGGGAGAACTTTTATCAGCGTAGAACGGTTCATTAGTTCATTCGTAATTGATCATTACTACATTGGTTGATAGTTTATAGATTCATGGTTGATTGCATACGTGATAACTAAAATCTTAACTCCCTTAAATCCCAATGGTCAGCCAAATAGATTAACTGTCTAAATGTTATCAATAAAAAAGCCCGCAAGGTTTAACTTGCAGGCCAATAATTAATATGGATTGATTAATTTAAAGTCAATTCGATTACCGGGATTTCGAAGTCGGGTTTTTTCTTTGGTAGTTTTAACACCAAGGTATTCCCGGTCGATTTTTGAGCGTCAATCTGTATTTCAGAGTTGTCATGTAAAAACTGCGCGTATTTCGCCTTCTCTTTATATCCATCCAGCGTAATGTAGCCCGTATTTGGATATTCGAACAAATGCAAATACAGTTTTTTGGTGTCGCTATTGTAAGTGAGTTTTACTCCTTCGGGCGCTTTAAATTCGGTTGGGGCGAAAGTACAATGATAAATAGATTTCGAATTGGCGTGCATCCAAAGGCTTAGGCTATCTAAAGCAACGTTTGCTCTGCTATCAAACTCACCACGCGCAGTGGGCCCAACATTTAATAATAAATTTCCTCCATTGGCTACTGAAGTAATCAAAAGATCTAATAACTTCCTGTTGCTTTTCCAGGTGTTTTCGTCACGGTGGTAGCCCCACGAGCCTGAAAAGGTTTGGCAGGTTTCCCAAACTTTGCCGCGGTATTTTTCTAATTCCTTCGGACTAACCTGTTCAGGTGTTTCGAAATCTGTACCATCTTCATAATCATTAAGATCCAGGCGGTTATCTACAATAATTTGTGGCTGCAGTTTTCTAATCTGCTTAAGTAATGCTACCGAACCCCAATCATCACGACCCTTACCATGTTTGCCCGGATAAGAGAAATCTGCCCAAAG
This sequence comes from Pedobacter sp. 01T416_2, assembly GCF_056398925.1. Classification (NCBI taxonomy): domain Bacteria; kingdom Pseudomonadati; phylum Bacteroidota; class Sphingobacteriia; order Sphingobacteriales; family Sphingobacteriaceae; genus Pedobacter; species Pedobacter sp. 01T416_2. Next base: position 2,882 of record NZ_JBFTQI010000486.1, on the reverse strand, counting down.
AATGTCGATTTTGCCATATTTAGTAAGTAACTCGGTTACCTGATCGTATAGGTACTTACGGTATTTGGCTATATCCCTGTTTTTGTTCAATACCGCATACTGATCTTCATGGTCCTTATCAGGCCTTAAAGGATGGTGCATATCAACAGGAAAATCGGGATGATGCCAATCAATCAGCGAATAATAAAAGCCTACTTTTATACCCTCGGCGCGAAAAGCCTCAACAAATTCTTTAACCAAATCTCTTTTGGCTTGTGTATTGGTTGCCTTATAATCAGTAAATTTACTATCAAATAAAGTAAAACCTTCATGGTGTTTGGTGGTTAACACGGCATATTTCATGCCTGCTTCTTTAGCTTCTCTGGCCCATTTTTTAGGGTTAAATAAATCGGGATTAAACTGATCGAAGTATTTCTGATAGTTTTCGTTGGTAATGTGTTCGTAATTTCTTACCCACTCATGACGGGCTGGTAATGCATATAGGCCCCAGTGGATAAACATGCCGAAGCGTGCATCRGTCCACCATTCCATTCTTTTGGTTTTTTGGGCAACGGTTTCATTGCCTAATCGTTTTTGAGCAAAGCCAGGTAAGGTTAAGCCCAGTATGAACAAAGCTGATAAAATTGTTTTTCTCATTTTCGGTTTCTTTTGGTTAGCATTTAATGGGCTAATTTACTGAGGTATATCCTTTCAAAATGATGGAATATGAGCAAAATATTAAGTTAAATTGGTTTAAGTTTTAACGGAGAAGGTTGAGTTTCTTAAAACTTTGAAGATGCTATTCTTGTTTAATTGGCAATGTTGTGAAACTTAATTTGACAAAAGAAACGATGGAAACTCAAAAAACACCTGCTAAACAGAACAAACAACCAGGGATAGAGGCGAAGATGGATCCAAGACCTGAAGTAATTAAAGCAAACTATAAGGGAGCAGGAAAACTGAATGATAAGGTTGCCCTGATTACCGGTGGAGATAGTGGCATTGGTCGTTCGGTAGCAGTTCATTTTGCAAGGGAAGGTGCCAACATTGCTATTGTTTATCTGGATGAGGATGTTGATGCAAAAGAAACCCAGAAAATGGTTGAAGTTGAGGGTAAAAATTGTTTATTGATTAAAGGAGATGTTAAAAAGCCTTCATTTTGTAGAAAAGCAGTAAAAACAACTGTTAAAAAGTTTGGAAAGATCAATATTTTGGTAAATAATGCCGGCATGCAGGTTCCGCAGAAAGATCCAAAAAAGATCGACGATAAACAGTTGGAAGATACTTTCCGTACTAACATATTTGGCTATTTTTACTTTGCGCATGAGGTATTGGAATATTTTCAGGCAGGCGATACCATTATCAATACCACCTCAGTAACGGCTTATCGTTCTTCGCCAAATCTGATCGATTACTCTTCAACAAAAGGCGCAATAACTTCTTTTACACGTTCGCTCGCTACAAATTTAGCCAAAAAAGGTATCCGGGTAAACGCTGTCGCACCGGGACCCGTGTGGACACCACTCATTGTATCTACTTTCGATGAAAAAAAGATTAAGTCATTTGGGTGTGAAACAGCCATGGAAAGGGCTGGTCAACCCTCAGAACTTGGACCATCTTATGTATTTCTCGCTTCAGACGATGCTTCATTTATCACCGGACAGGTAATCCATGTAAATGGCGGAGAAGTGGTAAACGGTTAATTTCTTTACCTTTAATCATATTTAAACCATTTCCATGGCATCAGATCCACCTAAAGATTGGCGTTTTAAGCTTCATGAAGTTATTTACGAATCGAATACACCTGCAGGTAAGGCATTTGATATTGGTTTATTGATTGCCATATTTTCGAGTATCATTGTGGTAATGCTCGATAGCGTTATTGGTATCCATCGGCAATACGGCAAACTGTTTAATATTATGGAATGGATTTTCGCCGCGCTTTTCACAGTCGAATACATTTTAAGATTGGTGAGTATCAGAAAACCGATCAGTTATGTGATCAGTCCATTAGGTATTATCGATCTGATTGCATTGTTACCGTCTTATTTGAGTATCTTTTTTATTGGTGCACAATCTTTACTGGTTTTTAGGGCACTAAGGTTACTTCGTGTTTTCAGGATATTCAAACTCGGACATTTTTTAACAGAGATTAATTTTTTAACCCAGGCACTGAAAAACAGTGTGCGGAAAATCAGCATATTCCTGCTAACCGTTTTAACCATCACCGTAATTCTTGGTTCTATTATGTATTTGGTAGAAAAGCGCGAAAATGGATTTTCGAATATCCCCGAAAGTATTTATTGGGCCATTGTAACCATTACAACTGTTGGTTATGGCGATATTTCGCCCATCACGCCACTGGGTAAGTTTGTGGCTTCTGTAGTGATGCTGATCGGTTATGCCATTATTGCTGTACCCACCGGGATTATTACCCACGATATTGCTGTTGCGGCCAGACAGAAAAAAGAATTACCCGAATCCTGTCCGAGCTGTAGTAGAGAAGGGCATGATAGCGATGCCTTGTTTTGCAAATATTGTGGATCCTCTTTGTTTAAATAAAAATGCCAGATAATTACTAACCTGGCATCTTTTATAATGGAAATAATGACTTATAACATTTCGCTATCTTCATCATCGTATGCATTCGGATCTTTATTCAGTTCTTCTATATCAGATTCGTTATAGTCATCCGTTTCTGCTTCATCGTCATCGTCATCCTCATCTTCTTCGTCTTCCGGACCTTTGATTTCTTCATTTAATTGTGTGCCTTCGCCATCAGCATATTGCACTTCATCATCTGTATATTCATTGTCTTCAGATGGCTCAGGAGTGGCGTGACCCTCGGCTGCATTTCCTTCCGAACGGTTGATCTGGAACTGTTCGATATTCTGAATTTCTTC
>NZ_JBFTQI010000485.1:0-4596 GCF_056398925.1 Pedobacter sp. 01T416_2 | reverse complement strand
GGCTACTTTTATTAAAGATCTGCTCGAAACAGATTTCAATAGGGTTCTCGATCTGGTGCTGGAAAGTTACGATATCATCGAAACGGCAATAGCTGAACGGATAATTAAAAAACTAATGGATAATCCTTATGCTATCCAAACCAATGTTTATCAAAAACTGGCCCTATCAATCCCAGATGGCTTGTTATCTCTATTGAAAAAATATGAAACGCCAGCTTCAGATAATTATCAGGTAAAATACTTCAGCAACCAGGTAGCAGGTATGATCCACTATATGGAGTTAAGGCAAACACTAAAATTTTAAAATCTAATTAACGTGGAAAATAACGTATTAAGACAATCTGCCGAACAACAGTTTAAGCAGGAAATCGAAGAATTAAAAAAAGAAGATAAACATGTGAAGCCTGTAAACTGGCAATTATCGCCACATGCCGTGATCGATTATTTAATGGGCAAAAAACTGGCTAATGGTTTTGAGATTACACCAAAATACATTGGTAACCGGAGGTTGATGGAAATAGCAGTAGCTACGCTTACTACCGATCGGGCATTATTGTTATACGGTTTACCGGGTACAGCTAAATCATGGGTTTCGGAGCACATTACTGCAGCCATTACAGGCAATTCTAACCTGGTGATACAGGGTACAGCAGGTACCAGCGAAGAAGCAGTGCGTTATGGTTGGAATTATGCCATGTTATTATCTGCTGGCCCGGTTAAGGAGGCGATTGTAGAAACGCCAGTGATGCGAGCGATGAAAGAAGGCAAAATTGTACGTATCGAAGAGCTTACACGGATCGCGGCCGATGTTCAGGATTCGCTGATCACCATTCTATCCGAGAAAATGTTGCCCATACCAGAACTGAATACGCAGGTGCAGGCGGTACAGGGTTTTAATGTAATCGCAACCGCAAATAACAGGGATAAAGGAGTAAATGAACTCTCGAGCGCATTAAAAAGGCGGTTTAATACCGTTATTTTACCTGTTCCTACTTCAATTGAAGAGGAAGTTAGCATTGTTGAACAAAGGGTAGCCAGTTTTAGCAAATCGATTCATCTGCCTGTTCAAAAATCCATTACAGAAGAAATTAAAAGGATCGTAACCATTTTTAGGGAACTCCGTAATGGGGTTTCGCTTGATGGTAAAACTAAATTAAAGTCGCCATCTGGTACGCTTAGTACTGCAGAAGCCATTTCAGTAATGAACAACGGGCTGGCTTTGGCCTATCATTTCGGCGATGGATCTTTAAAAGCTGACGATATTGCCAGCGGTATTATCGGCTCTGTGATCAAAGATCCCGTTCAGGATAAAATTGTGATGCAGGAGTATATGGAAACCGTTTTGAAACAAAAAGACGGATGGAAAGACATTTACAGGGCTTGTAGAGATATCGTTTAATATGTCTGTTCATCTTTTAGGGATCAGGCACCATGGCCCTGGATCTGCCCGGCATGTTTTAGAAGCACTGGAAAACCTTAAACCCGATATTATTCTGGTTGAAGGTCCGCCAGAGGGAGAGGTTATTTTAAAATGGGTGGCTGATCGGGAAATGAAACCGCCGGTAGCTTTGTTGGCTTACGTACCCGATAATCCAAAACAATCGGTGTTTTACCCTTTCGCCGAATTTTCGCCTGAATGGCAGGCTATAGGCTATGGTTTGAAAAATAAAATCCCGGTAAGGTTTATCGATATGCCGCTTATCCATAAACTGGTAGAAACACCTGTGGAGGAATCAGCAGAAACCACAGCGCCAGATCATATCAGTACGGCAGATGAAGTGATTGATTTTAGCCCTGTTACTAAAAATCCCTTATCCTATCTGGCAGAGATTGCCGGTTTCGACGATCAGGAAGAGTGGTGGGAACATCATTTTGAAATTGCCAAACAACCGGAAGATGTTTTTGCATCAATAGGAGAGGCAATAGGTGTATTAAGGGAAAGAGTAACGGAAAATAACAAGACCGAAAAAATCCGCGAGGCATTTATGCGCCGCGGTATCAGGCAGGCCGAACGCGAAATGTACAGTGTAATTGTCGTTATATGCGGTGCCTGGCATGTGCCGGCTTTACTGCATATGCCCAAGCAAAAGGATGATGATGCATTATTAAAGAACCTGCCAAAAACGAAAATCGAAACCACATGGATTCCCTGGACGAGCGACCGACTGGCTTTTGAAAGCGGCTATGGGGCAGGTTTAGATTCTCCGGGCTGGTATAAACACGTTTGGAACAACCAGAGCGACGATGGTACGAGGTGGTTAACCTATAGCGCCAATGTTTTCAGACAGAATAAGATCGATATTTCTTCGGCACACGTTATTGAAGCCGTTAGGTTAGCAAATACGCTGGCAGCATTAAGAAACCTGAACAAGGCCGGCTTAAAAGAACTGAATGAAGCTACCCAAACGGTAATGTGTATGGGTGATGAAATTCCGATGCAGCTGATCAGGAGGGAACTCATTATCGGTAACGATATGGGAACTGTTCCGGAAGGGATTCCACAAGTGCCGCTGCAAAGAGATTTCGAACAGCAGGTTAAAAGTCTGCGTTTAAAAGTAATCAACGAAGAAAAAACGATCAATTTAGATTTAAGGGAAGCCAGTGGTTTACAAAAAAGCATCCTTTTCCATCGATTATTGATATTGGATATCAAATGGGCGAAGCAAAGATATATTGCAGGTAAGGGTACTTTTAAAGAAGAATGGCTATTGTTCTGGTATCCAGAACTATCTATCTCATTGCTCGAAAAAGCTCCTTGGGGCAATACAGTCGAAGCTGCCTGTAATCACTATTTAAAACATATTTCATCAACCTGTAGCCACTTGGCCGAAATAACGCAATTGGTAACCAAAGCATTGCCCGCCGATCTGCACGAAGGGGTGCAACTGGTGTTGACAAGGATGGATGAACTGGCGGCGATGACATCGGATATTGCCATGTTGATGGATGCTTTTATTCCTTTAACTGAGGTAAGCCGGTATGGGAATGTGCGAAAAACTGATCAGGAAACCATAGGCCTTATTCTTCAATCGATCTTTTCGCGTTTAAATGCAGGTTTACCATCAAGTTGTTTGGGCATTGATGAAGAACAGTCTGTTATTATTACAGATAAGATCAAAACTGTAAATAAATCTATTTTGTTTTTAGATGATGAGGTAATGAAAAATGATTGGCTCGAAACCCTTTCTAAAATATTAAAACTTAAAAATGTAGTCCCACTGGTTCACGGAACCTGTTGTAAACTGTTGTACGATTCGAAAGTGATCGGTACGGAGGAAACCGCACTGGAGTTTAGCAGGGCACTTTCTGTAGGAAGCGATCCGGCTTATTCGGCTCTTTGGATAGAAGGGTTTTTAAAAGATGCCGCAACGGTTTTAATTTTTGACCACGAAATCTGGGATATCCTAAATAACTGGCTGGCCGGAATAAGTGGTGAAGTGTTTATAGAAGTTGTTCCTTTATTGAGGCGCACTTTTGCAGCTTATAATCCTTCCGAAAAAAATAGTATTGCACAAAAGATCAAACAAGTACCCTCATCGGGCAAAAATGTAGTGCATAAAGAAGAACTGGATGTAGCACGGGCAGAAATGGTTTTGCCGATACTCGAAAAAATATTGGGTTTTTAAACTTACACTATGAACGAAGAATTAGAAAAAAGGTGGCGGTTAATATTGGGCGGACAAACTCGGCAGGAGTTGGATATGGTGCTTACCAAAGTAGAAACTGGCATCGATAATACTTTAGAGGCTTTATATAATTCAGATCGAAAAGGAGGCTTAGGGCCTTCATCTCCAAATGTATCGAGGTGGCTGGGCGATATTCGCGAATATTTTCCACAAACTGTGGTAAAAGTAATGCAGCAGGATGCTATTAAACGCATTAATCTTACCTCAATGCTTACCGAGCCCGAAATGCTTGAAACACTCGTTCCTGATGTTCATCTGGTGGCCAACTTAATGACTTTAGGCCGGGCCATACCGCAAAAAACGAAGGCAACAGCACGTTTGGTGGTTCAGAAAGTGGTTGATGAACTAATGCAGAAGTTAATGTCGCCAACACAACAGGCCATTACCGGGAGCCTTAACCGCTCAGCGAGGAACAGAAGGCCCAAACACAATGAGATCAACTGGGCCGAAACCATTAAACGGAACCTTAAACATTACCAACCCGAATATAAAACCATCATTCCTGAAACCCGGATCGGTTATGGCCGGAAAAGGAAATCGATGAAGGACATTATACTCTGTTTGGATCAAAGTGGATCGATGGGAACTTCGGTGGTATATTCGGGGATTTTTGGTGCCGTAATGGCTTCTATTCCTGCAATTACCACCAAAATGGTTGTTTTTGATACTGAAGTTGCTGATTTAACCGAGGAGTTAAATGATCCTGTTGATCTGCTTTTTGGTGTTCAGCTGGGGGGAGGTACCGACATCAATAAGGCATTAACCTATTGTGCTCAAATTATAACAAAGCCGTTGGATACGGTATTGGTACTGATCACCGATCTATACGAAGGCGGGAATTTGGAAGCCATGAAAAATATGGCTGCACAGCTGGTTAACAATGGGGTACAATTGATTACGCTTTTGGCAC
>NZ_JBFTQI010000484.1:0-4600 GCF_056398925.1 Pedobacter sp. 01T416_2 | reverse complement strand
GATCAATGTAGCGATATAAGCTACCATAAACCAAAAAAGCACTCCAGGTTAAAATTGGGGTGCTTTTTTGATTTATTAATTTAATGATCATGCTATACAGGAAAAGCAGTTTCGCGTTTAGCCTGCTTAATTACAAGCGAACTATTAAGGGTACCTATATTATCCAAACGGCCGAATTTATTAATTAAAAAATCGTTATAAGCAATCATATTCCTTGCAACAACTTTTAACATAAAATCAAAACCTCCTGTTGTATGGTAACATTCCAGTACTTCATCAAGTTTGCTTACCTCCTGCTGAAATAACCGGAAGGCATTAACAGAATGATTGGTAAGCTGAACCTGTAAATAGGATATCATACAGTTCTCAAATTTATTAGGATCGATTAATGCTACTATCGAAGAGATAAATCCTAAACGTTCTAAGCGTTTTACACGTTCCTGAATGGGCGATTTTGACAAATGTAGCATAGCAGCCAGTTCCTTATAGGTTAGCCTTGCATCTTTTTGTAATAGTGTTAAAATATCTCTGTCTGTTTGGTCAGGGCTGTATAATTCCATTATAGTGATTAGTCTATTTATTTCTTTTCTAGGCTTAGTTTATAATGAATACCCAAATATATAAATACTCTCCGTTAAACCCTTAAGCGGAACACAAAAAAAGAACAAAATTTTGGCGAAAAGTATAATTAAAACTACCAACAGAATTAAATTCCGAAAAAGCCTATTCAACAGGACATTTTCCGTATTTATCAGCCACCTTCGTTTTAATTGTCAATGCGACAGATATTTGTTTAACGAATGAAACAACCGCTAACAGCAGTGCGTTGATTTAGTTTAGTTAATGATAACAAGAGCGCCAGCGCGATGCTGGCTCTTTTGCTTTTTAAATTATACTATAATTCGATGCAAAGCCAAGGTAAATAATCGCCCTTTTCGCATTTTTAAGCCTGGCGGATCTCCAATTTCTAAGCCCAAAACAAGAGCCGAAAATATCCACTCGCAAAAATCATCAATATTTTTTTGGAATATTCAGTTTTTAGCTTTTACTTTGAAATACAAAGCACTTTACAAAACATAGAAATATGACGCAATTTAACCCATCAGGCTTACTAGCTCTGCAATACTTTAGCATAAAGTTTCGTCCTTGGATTTTATTGTATTATCAGCAGGCTTACTATCACTTGCAGCTCACCACTATTTAACCAGCAAGCTATGAATACGGAAGAGAAAAAATTAAGGCTACATTCCAAAATATACGTCTGTACAATCATTGCCGGATTGACAATAAGCGGATTAACCGCTTTTCCGTTAGAAACTGAAATGGCTTATCTGGTGAAACACAGTACAATTTTACCAAGTTGTCTTCAAAACTGGATTGAAGCGGTTTATCAGGCCCTTAAAGCTACCAACTTACGTTATTCATTTTTAAGTTATGGCACCGATTGGCTGGCTTTTGCACATATCATGCTGGCCGTGCTTTTTATCGGCCCATTAAAAGATCCTATCAAAAACAAATGGGTAATCGAATTTGGTATCATCTGTTGTATCTCGATTATTCCATTGGCCTTAATTGCCGGAAACATCCGCCACATTCCAGTATTCTGGCAAATGATAGACTGTTCTTTTGGCATCATCGGCGTTATCCCGCTGATACTATGCCGCATCAACATCAAAAAAATTGAAATATTAGAAGAGCATTATGGATTATGGACTTTGTAGATAAACATTCTATCGTAAGGAAAATATGGGGCAACACAGATGTTGTGCTTTTTATTTTTGCCGGCGCCGCAGCAGAATTTAGCCTGAATAAAGCTGTTGATTGGTTGTATTTTACAGGCAAACTACCTAAAGATCCGCTGGGAAGATTGTTTTCTACTGTTGCCTATGCGCAAAAAATCGTGTTTTCCACTTTAACTGAAGCTAATGCAGCGATAGATCAGATTACCATGATCCATCAGCATGTTGAAGCTGGAAGAAATGCTAAAATTCCAGATTGGGCCTATAGAGATGTATTATTTATGCTGATTGACTATTCAATCCGTGCTTTCGACGTACTGGAAAGAAAACTCACTTTAACAGAAAAGGAGGAAATATTTACTACTTTCTATCAAGTTGGATGCCGCATGAAAATAAATGGACTTCCTGGTAATTTTGCGGCCTGGCAGATGATGCATGAACAACAGTTACAGGAAAATTTAATTTATAGCTGCTTTTCTCATGATCTTTATGATCAGTACAAAAAACACCTGGGTGCGCTGAGGTATTTATTAATGCGAAAAATACAAGCACTCATCGTCCCACTTAAAGTGAATGAATTGCTTAAACTGGGGGAAGGAAAACCCATTAAATCAATACTTACTTTATACAAAATAAGCAGGAAACTGAAGGTGAACAAACCGTTAAGAAACTTAATTCTTCCTGCAGCGTACAAGACACAGATTTTGAGCCTCGAAGCTTTTTAAGCATAATAAAGCTGTATCATAAATTTAATTTCGATTCGTATGTCACATTGAGCTCGTCGAAACGCTCTGCCAAGGTTATTTAATCTAGTCTTTCGACAGGCTTCCATAAAAAGGTCGTCATTGCGAGGAACGAAGCAATCTTAATGCGCACGCTGGTAGCGATCGTTGTAAGATTGCTTCGTCGGCTGGAAAAGCCTTCTCGCAATGACGATAATCTGAGGAGATTTAATCTCTTAAACTCACCTGTAATTAATATTGATTTTTGTACCATAAATTACCCTCAGGTACAACACAGCTTTATTACAACCTTCTATTTCCAATCAAACGGTAAATACCAGTTGGCTGGATCCATTAATTTTTGTCTGGCAAGGCTTGCATTAGGGTTGCCTGCTTTTAACAGCTTTTGGTAAATGCGATCTGCTAAAAAGGCCGGGTTGTTCTGTCTGCGGGCAATACGGACCAAATCAGGCCAGCGGTTACCTTCAAAAGCAAGTTCCAATGCGGCTTCATCAATTAATTTGCCTTCTAAGCCTATCATATCCGTTTGGTAACTTATATCAATAGCGTTTACTACTGCCCTACCTCTAATGCCACAGTTACGGTACCAGGTACCCGAAACATCGTTATTTTTTCTGGCATCGAAATAATATGGTGAAGTTTGTGGATAAGGCGTTATCATGGTATTTAACTCGGCTACCGAAACTGGTGCCTGGGCGCCAGCTGTAAACGTACCTACATAATAAGTATTTCTGATCCCCGTGTTTAACAATGCCCAGCCTAACTTGGTCTGCCCATCTCTATTGGCAGCTTCCGAAAAACGCAGGTGTAATAGTGACGCACGATAAATGCCCCATTTCCCACCGTTATCGGTTAATTTGGTGATTTCTTCGCCCATGGCCGAAGCATTGAACGATAATTTGCTCCTCGGATCGAAAGGAACACCACTAGTGGTAACCTGGCTATTCCACAAGTCTTTTATAGCCTGCGAAGGTTTTATCTGATAGCTTTTAAGCGGCGAACACAAATCAATCATTGGGTTTACAGGTTTAAAGGCGGTATTATAAGGCATGGCCCATAACCACTCGGTGCTCCATGGGCTCGAGGTGGTTGGCAAGGCAAAAATAGCACGCCAGCCYGCATCTAAACTGTTTATCAAACTACTGGCATCTTGCCCGCTTCTGCTAAACAGAACAGCTAAATTAGCATAAGCCACATCACCAGAGTTATTGATTTTGTAAAAGTTAAACCTAAAATTATCATTCGCATTGCCATTTTCGGCGTTCATCAGCTTGGCATAATTTTCGGCTGCTTTAATATAATTGCCTTTCCATAAGTAAAGATCGCCTAACAGAAAGGCTTTGGAAGCAAACAATTTTTGGGTACTATTGGCATCAATGGTAACCAGTAAGGATGTTCCTGTTGGATAAGCATAAGCTTCCTTATATGGCAGGCTCTCGTTAAAGGCAATTAATTTATCCAAGAGCTGATCAAACGGTGTTTTTGGGTAATTGGCCAGGTTTTTCAAATCATCTACCGTTTCTATCGCATCGGTAATATATGGTACACTACCATATTGAATACCTAAATGCAGATAAATCCAGCTCCTTAACGTGGCAATATCTGAATAGCGTTTGTTGTAATCATCAACACTCATCCGGCGATCATCGACCATCATTTTAAAGTTTTTGAGCACATCGTTACAATTCACAATCACCTGATAATATGGTCTTGGATCAACATATTGATTGTTTTTTGTTTCGGTATGTGATGATAACTCCTGCAGATCGGTACTTGATCTGGAGGTAACATCCATTAAATCTCCACGTAGTTCGTTCTGCAGGATGTATAGTTTTTCCAAGCCCAAAAATTGGCCGTAAATACCGATAAYCGCCGCATCTGCATCAGATACTGTTTTAAAAGCATTTACACTATCCAATTTATCTTCGGTTGGTACGTCAAGCATTTTTTTGCAAGACCACGAACCTGCCGATAAAATACCCAACAGCAAAAGGGATGCAATTTTTTTATTTAAGTTCATTTTCATGAGTATATCTTTCTTAATTATAATCCAACTCTAACACCTAGCTGAAACGACCTGAACTGGGGCTCAAGGGTGGTATCTACGCCCTGGCTAAA
>NZ_JBFTQI010000483.1:0-4601 GCF_056398925.1 Pedobacter sp. 01T416_2 | reverse complement strand
GGAAAAGACCGCATCCGTATCAACATGAAATTTTTCGTGTATACCATTGCTGGTTCATTATTTATGTTGATGGGTATTATTTACTTATATCTTCAAAACCCAGCACACAATTTTGATATTCAAGCCTTTTATGCTTTAAACTTAGATAGTGTACAACAGGGATGGATTTTCTGGGCTTTCTTTATCGCTTTTGCCATTAAGATGCCAATTTTCCCTTTCCACACCTGGCAGCCTGATACTTATACCGCAGCACCTACACAAGGAACGATGCTATTATCGGGTATCATGTTAAAAATGGGCATTTATGGTGTAATTAGGTGGTTATTACCAATTGTTCCGGCAGGCGTTCACAATTGGGGCCAAGTGGCTATTGTTTTATCAATCATCGGTATTGTTTATGCTTCGCTGATTGCTTTTACACAAAAGGATGCTAAACGTTTGGTAGCTTATTCATCTATTGCTCACGTTGGATTAATATCAGCAGGTATCTTTGCTTTTAACCAGCAAGGTATGCAAGGTGCAATGGTACAGATGTTGAGCCATGGTATTAATGTAGTTGGTTTATTCTTTGTTTTAGATATCATCTTCTCTCGTGTTAAAACCAATAAAATTGAAGAATTAGGTGGAATTGCGAAAGTAGCACCACAGTTGGCGCTTACTTTTCTGATCATTGTTTTAGGCACGGTAGCTTTGCCGGGAACAAACGGATTTATTGGTGAGTTTTTACTGCTAATGGGCGTTTACAACTACGGCATTTGGGCTGCAGCTATTGCAGGATTAACCATTATCTTTGGTGCTGTCTACATGTTACGCATGTACCAAAATGTAATGTTGGGCGAAACCAACAGCTTGACCATCACTTTTACCGATATTAAAGGGACCGAAAAATTGGTTCTTTATACAATTTGTGCACTGATTATTATTTTGGGTGTTTATCCGAAACCAATTTTGCACTTAACAGAGGCATCTGTACAACATTTATTAGAACAGGTAAATCAAAAATTAAACACAGTAAATTAAGCAATGAATATTATTATAACCATTAGTATAACAGCTTTTATAGTGCTTTATGCAGGTTTGTTTAAGGCAAATAAAGCATTACTACCACTTACCGTTGTTGGCTTACTTACTGCACTGGGATTTACTTTTTGTGCATGGAATGGCAATGCTGTTCATTTCGGAATGATGCAGACAGATAACTTCGCTCTGGCATTTTCCGGGATCTGTATTATCGGCACACTTTTAATCTTTTTATTAACACAGAACTATTTCCACGCTAAAAGCGATAACATAGCCGAATATTATACCTTAATTCTTTTCGCGCTGGCGGGAATGATCATGATGGTATCGTATAAAAATATGGCCATGTTATTTGTAGGCTTAGAAATCATGTCGGTGAGTTTATACATTTTGGCCGGTATCCGTAAAAAGGATTTTGCCTCTAATGAAGCTTCATTAAAGTATTTCCTAATGGGTGCTTTCTCAACAGGCTTCCTCTTATTTGGTATCACCCTAATTTATGGCGCTGCAGGGTCATTCGATTTAGATAAAATACAAGCCTATCTGGTAAATAGTCAGGCAATTTCTCCAATATTTTATCCGGGTGTTATCCTGATGATGATCGGTTTAAGCTTTAAGGTTGGTGCTGCTCCTTTCCACTTCTGGACTCCAGATGTATACGAAGGCGCTCCTTCATTAATTACCACTTTCATGAGTACTGTAGTTAAAACTGCAGGCTTTGCTGCTTTTTTAAGATTATTTGCTGGTGCACTTGCTCCACTTCACGATTTTTGGGTTGCACCACTTATGGTAATTGTTTGTTTAACCTTATTCATCGGAAACGTAACTGCGCTGTTCCAAAAGAACTTCAAACGCATGTTGGCATATTCGAGTATTTCGCACGCGGGTTACCTATTGTTTTCGCTTATTGTGTTAACCAAAAACTCTGAAAACAATGTATTGGTTTATGCCGCTGCTTACACCTTCGCATCCATTATCGCTTTTGCGGTATTAATATTAGTAAAACAAAAGACGGGTAGCGATAGTTTCGAAAGTTTCAATGGTTTAGCTAAACGTAATCCACTAATAGCATTATGTTTAACCGTAGCTATGCTTTCATTAGCCGGTATTCCGCTAACAGCTGGCTTTATCGGGAAATATTTAATGTTCCTGAATGTAATGACCGAATATAAAACCTTACTTGTTGCATTTGCGATTTTAAATGCGCTGGTTGGCTTTTATTATTATTTTAGGGTAATTACAGCCATGTGGTTTAAAGACGGCGCAGAAACAGAGCTTTCAGCTCCGGCACAGTACAAGGTTGTGTTACTGGTTTCTGTAGCCATTACATTAATTTTAGGTATTTATCCTGCAATTATTTTAAACCTGATATAGGTATGCTGTTGTTTGATAATTATTTGTAGTTTTACGAATAATTGAATATGCACGATTTTTGGAATAACCTGCATCAGCTACTTGATCCCGAGAAATTATTGAGGGAGGGTGGTTTCTATCTCGTCGTATTCGTTATCTATGCAGAAACGGGCCTGTTTTTTGGTTTTTTTCTTCCCGGTGATTATTTATTGTTTTTAGCGGGAATGTTTGTAGCAACAGGCAAGCTTGATGTGAACATTGCGGTGCTCTTGGCGGGCTTGTGTTTCGCAGCCATTTCTGGAAATTTTACCGGCTATTGGTTCGGGCGTAAAACTGGCCCCGTATTGTACACCAGAAAAGACAGTTTCTTTTTTAAGAAGAGATATTTAAAAGCTGCAGAGGATTATTATCACAAACAAGGTGCCTTTGCATTAATTATGGGCAGGTTTGTGCCAATTGTTAGAACTTTTGCACCGATTTTTGCGGGAGTTGTAAAATTAGAGTTTAAAAAGTTTGCCTTATACAATGTTGTTGGTGGCGTACTTTGGATCTGCTCCTTAACTTTGCTCGGTTATTTTTTAGGCAGAAGGTTTGAAAAAGAAATTAACGATTATTTATTATATATTATTATTGGCTTTATCCTTATTACAACTATACCATTATTAATTACCTTTGTAAAAAGTAAAGTAGTGAGTGGTCCTGAAGAGGATAAAACAGATTTAAATTAAAAATGGCAAAAGACGATCATCACGCATGGCATAGCGTATCTCCTGGGCACAATGTTCCGGAAATTGTAAACGCAATTATTGAAATTCCAAAAGGATCAAAAGCAAAATACGAAATAGATAAAGAATCAGGTCTGATCAAGTTAGATAGGGTTCTTTTTTCATCAGTAATGTACCCAGCAAATTATGGCTTTATTCCGCAAACTTATTGCGATGATAAAGATCCATTAGATATTCTGGTGCTTTGCTCGGTAGATGTTTATCCAATGACATTGATCGAAGCGAAAGTTGTAGGTGTAATGCACATGGTAGATAATGGAGAGCAAGATGATAAAATTATCGCGGTTGCTGCTCACGATATGTCGGTAAACTACATCAACGATTTAGATGAATTACCTCCACACCAAATGAAAGAGATTGTTCGTTTCTTTCAGGATTATAAAGCATTAGAAGATAAAAATGTAACCATCGAACATTTACTTGGTGTTCGTTATGCGCATAAAGTAATTAAAGAAAGCATAGAACTTTATAACACAACATTTAGAGAATTGGCTTAATGGATTTACCCACGGTATGTTTGTTTTTAAATTTTGAGCTAAGTGCAATCCTGCCCAAAAACGTAGTTTTGGTTGCTTTACAAGAACCCGATACCACTTCTGTAGGCTGGCGATTATTCTTTGCATTATTTTTGGTGTTACTAAACGGATTTTTTGTTGCAGCAGAGTTTGCAATTGTAAAAGTCCGGGCATCACAGATTGAAATTAAAGCAAAAACAGGCAGTCGTGTTGGCAAAATGGCCAAAGGGATTATTCATAACCTTGATGGATATCTGGCAGCCACACAGCTGGGTATAACGCTTGCATCGCTTGGCTTAGGTTGGGTAGGTGAAGGCGTTATGCATACCATTTTCAAAAATCTGTTCGATAGTTTGGAATGGGGATTGAGCGATGCTTCTATCCATACTGCATCTACAATTGTTGCCTTCTCGTTGATTACGATTATGCATATTGTATTTGGTGAATTAGCGCCTAAATCTTTTGCTATCCAACGGCCGGTAGCAACAACCTTATTTGTTTCTGTACCATTGCAGATATTTTATGTGGTATTTAGACCATTCATCTGGACATTAAATAGTCTTGCTGCGATTATTCTTAAGCCATTCGGAATCGACACTTCAAGCGGACATGAATCGCTTCATAGTACCGAAGAACTTCAGTATTTATTAGACCAGGGTAAAGAAAGCGGAGCCTTAGATAATAACGAACATGAGCTGATTAAAAACGTATTCGATTTTAATGAGCGAGTGGTGAAGAATATCATGGTACCCCGCACCAAAATTTCGGGTATTGAACTAACTTCTCCAAAAGAAGAAGTGATTGATACAATTATTAAGGAAGGGTATTCGCGTTTACCGGTTTATGATGAGATCATGGATAAAATTGTAGGGATTATCCATGCAAAAGATATTTTACCATTGGTTGCAGCGGGTAATCAGCACTGGAC
>NZ_JBFTQI010000482.1:0-4605 GCF_056398925.1 Pedobacter sp. 01T416_2 | reverse complement strand
GCACAAAGCTTAAATGATTATGGTAACCGCACTTGGGCAGGTTTAACCAAAACATATTACCGTAAAAGGTGGGAGATGTTTATTAATGATGTCATCTCATCAGTAGCCAAAAACAAAGATTTTGATGAAAAATTATTTCTTGAAAAGGTTACCCAATTTGAACTTGACTGGACTAAACAAAGCCAGGTTTTTATAGACAAACCACTAGGAGATAGTTATAGAATTAGCAAAGTATTGGCATTAAAGTATAAAAACAAAATTCTCACAAATTAATATGAGTAATAATCAAGAATATATAGAAAAACCAAAAGCAAACTATACCTCTGCAATGCTATCTATAGGTATATTATTTTTTATTTTTGGCTTTATCACTTGGATAAATGGAGTTTTAATTCCATTTCTACGAATCGCTTGCGAGCTTACCGAGACAGAGGCTTACTTTGTAACCTTTGCTTTTTATATTGCCTATACCGTAATGGCCATACCATCTGGCAAGATGTTAAAAAGAACAGGTATGGTTAGTGGTATGCGCATAGGTTTATACTGTATGGCAGTAGGTTCAGTTGTATTTATTCCTGCTGCTATTAACAGATCATTTATACTTTTTCTAGCCGGACTATTTATTACGGGTACTGGATTAACTATTTTGCAGATTGCTGTAAATCCTTATGTAACCATCTTAGGCCCTGCCGAAAGTGCAGCCAAAAGAATTAGTATTATGGGTCTGTGCAATAAGTTCGCAGGAATATTGGCTCCCTTGATATTAGGTAGTATTTTATTAGGTAAATCGAATACAATTGTGGCTAATATAGCTACAGTGTCTGCTTCGCATAAAATACAAATGTTAGATGATTTGGGCAGATCTATAATAATACCTTATGTTATTATAACGGTTGCATTATTGTTACTGGGGTATTTATTGAAATACGTAAGTCTACCACAAATAGATGAAGAAGAGACTAACCGGTCATCGGCAATAATTGCGAAAAAATATACTGGACAGATAACTGCGGGTTTTGTAGCCGTATTTTGCGCAGTTGGTGTAGAAGTAATGGCTGGGGACACCATTAGTAACTATGGCTTATATCATGGTTTTTCCCTAAGTATGGCTAAAAACCTTACCTCATATACCTTAAGTGGTATGCTTATTGGTTATTTGCTTGGGATCATATTAATACCAAAGTATTTAAAACAAGAACTTTCCTTTTTGATTTCTGCTGTATCTGGAGCCCTCATTACTGTTTTAATTATTATCCTGCCTAAAGAAATATCTGTATTTTTATTAGCAGCCTTAGGTGTTGTCAATGCCTTACTCTGGCCTGCTATTTGGCCTACTGCTTTAAGAGGGTTAAGTGTTTTACAGATAAAAAGAGCGTCGGCTATATTAATTATGGGCATTGCTGGTGGTGCTATAATACCACTTGCCTATGGTTATTTGCTGCATTTTTCCAACAACCAGTTATCCTATATCATTCTTTTACCTTGTTACCTGTATCTAATTGCATATAGCGTTAACAACCATTTTATTAAACCAAATAACTAATAATATGAAATCAGTATTAGTAACCATTATTTTGATAGCATTATATTCTTGTGCAAAATCAACCTATAAAACTACCGGTTCGTCATCCCAACTTTTGGTAATTAAATTTGAAAACTGTTTAACAGATAAGGGCAGTTATGAAATTGGCGAAAGCGTTAAACTTTCCTGTACAATCAATAATTCTGGCGAAAAGCCAATTAATCTGAAAACAGTTAAGGTTAAAATTAGAAACATATCAAAAGATAAATCTTTTTTTACAGAGACCAGTTTGCCGAGCGGTATAACAATTAATACTGCAAAACAATATGCCGTAACCAACCTGCCGATATGGACTGTGCCAAACGATGCCAGTACCGATGCCTATGGCGTATACCTGGTTTATCACGATGAAAACGGAAAGGAAAAAGTGCTTTATCAAACATTTTTTAGGGTAGTTAACTCTAAAATTTTAACCGTTTATAATATTACAGAAAATAGCTATAAAGGTTTAAATATGTACGCTTTGGATGGCGGAATGAGTGCTGAATATGTTGTAGAAAAATCAATAGAAAACCTAAGTGGCGGAATTTCGCATTCTTGGCTAGTAAACGGCCCAGGTTCTGGCCCTAATCCTGTTTATGCAACTCCTCAGTTTTTACAAAACTCGGTAATCAAAACGGTTGATTCCTATAACAAGTTTTTAGGAGAAAATACTACTTTCGAAACGGTAATTCTGTCAACAGGTTTTCCGGCAATACCAAATATAAGTAATGTATTAAAAGCTCCTGTTTTGCCCCTTCATTTTTTGGTAACAACCAATAATATCAAAGAGATAGAAACCATATTAAGTTATTCAAATAATAATGGTTATCCATCTTACAGTACGCTGGGCTACGATCATTCGGTACCTGATGCCGTTGCGTGGGTTAAATTGTTAGATCTGCCTAAAGAGTACATCACTTTTTTGCAACAACACCATGTAAAGAATATAGTTATAATGGGTTCTACTGGAGTAACTGGTGGCGAAACAAAGGCAAAACAAGTTCTGGATAATGTAAATGGAAAATACAAACCAGGTAGTATTTATATCTTGTATCCGGGCAACAGCGCAGATGATGTAAAAACTTTACAGCAAAAAATTAGAGATTATAATGATTTTACCTTACAGACTGACTATACCTATATTTCTGATTGGGAAAGCGGTGTAATAGAAGATCAGATAAAAAACATTACCAGCAACAAGAATATAATAGGTATTTCAAGTTACGCCATAACATCTCCAGACTTATTGGATATGTATAATTTGGGCACAACATCTACCTTAGCCTATTTCAAAAAGAATAATTTAACACCAACTGGTGTGGCAATAAATCCTTATTTGATTGCACACCCAGCTTACGAAGTTTATAAAGGCTACATTCCTTTGCACTATTGGCAACTGGTGCCACCACAAAGTACAGTTGATAGGATTAAAACTATTGTAAATAAGGCAGTGTCTGATTATTATCCAGAACTCAAATTTAGTCAGTTTAATATGTGGGTAAATTCGAGTAATAATTTTGGGGCAGCTGCCGCAGCTGGTAACCTTATCACTAGCCTCAAGGCAAATGGCTTTAACAATATCAAAGAAAATGATTACAGTAAAGATGAAATTTGGGATCCAAGTGATGGCTTGTATGCACCTAATGAGGTAATTGTTAATGAATTGGTTAATAACGGTACCTTAAGCCAGTTTCAAGCAGCAGTAAAAGCCTTAAAACCACTTTCTTTAAATGAGCTTGCACAAGTAGCTCAAAAATTTCCACAAATATCTATTTCTAAACTAAATTAAGAACTTGTAAATCAATGAAATTAATTGCCGATAGTGGTTCTACAAAAACGAATTGGTGCCTTATTACCAATAACAGTCATAAGTTTTATTTTGATACAGAAGGTTACAATCCATTTTATGTAAACAGTGAATATATAATAAATTCAATCAATGAGRATTTACCTGATACAATTTTGCGGGATGAAGTAATGGAAATTAGTTTCTATGGCGCTGGCTGCGAAATTCACAAAATAGAGTTGATAAAAAATGCAATGCAACAGGTTTTTAATAATGCTATGATAACTGTAGACACAGATTTATTGGCTACAGCCAGAGCACTACTTGGCAATGAACCAGGCTTTGCAGCCATATTGGGAACAGGAACAAATACATGCTTATACGATGGAAAATCGATAACCACCAATATAGATTCTCTCGGTTTTCTATTGGGGGATGAAGGTAGCGGCGGTGTTATTGGAAAGAAAATAATCACAGATTATATAAGAGGAGAAATGGACGAACAAACCAACTATTTATTTTATAGCACCTATAAAATAACACCTGAAAAACTTTTAGAAAACCTCTATTCAGAACCACTTTATAACAGGTTCTGTGCTAGCTATTGTAAATTTTTAAGCCTTGAGACCATAAACCCAGATTATAGGCGTCATGTTGTACTCCAGGTTTTTAATGCCTTTTTTAAAAATCTAGTAAGTAGGTATAAGAATTATAATGCTTATACATTCAATTGCGCAGGTTCGGTTGGTTTTCAGTTTAAAGATATTCTGATAGAGGTTGCTGAAACGTTTGGTATGGAAGTTAAATTAATCACAAAATCAGTAATTACTAATCTTGCTGATTATCACCTTCATAAACAAATTAAATAGCAGGGAATACTTCTATCATGGCAAGATTAAATTTATTAAAAGAAACGCGGTTTGAAAAGCTTCCGGTTACAGTTTTTAATAACCCTAAAGAAGCATCATTAAATGTAGCAAACCGGATTGCTCAAATTATTAAAGGAAAACAAGCTGCTGGCAAAAAAGCGGTACTAGGTTTGGCCACAGGTGCCACTCCTGTAGCAGTGAGATAACATAAATTATTAATCAATATCGTAAAAGGTGGAGATGATAAAAAAGAAGTTGTAATATTTTTTTTTAGGGAGGGAGGCGCTAAAAGTGAATGTACACGATGGAGTGTACATCTTTTTTCTTTATAAACACGGAACATTTCGGTATACATCAGGCCAACCCCATAATCATCAGCTTGGCAA
>NZ_JBFTQI010000481.1:0-4628 GCF_056398925.1 Pedobacter sp. 01T416_2 | reverse complement strand
CATTTACACCCTTCATGATTCGGGCAAATTTCAGCCTTCTAAAATATTTACCCACAGCGAAAAAATAACTTCATCGGTATTACCAGGTTTTGAATTGGAATTAGATGATGTTTTTGAGGATATCGAATAACTTATTTTTTCACTTTTGATTTTTGTGTTGTATCGTTCGAATCAGCATTCAAAAACATAATAGCGGTTAATATGCATATGAGTACGAAGTTATACTCCATGCCGTTTCTTCCGCCACCTACAACAAACCAGCCTTCCTTAAAATGTACCATAATTATTCCCATAATCAATACGATAATTGTTGCAAAACATGCTGCTCGGATATATTTGTTCATGATTAAAAGCACTGCACAAACTACATGCGACAGTTTAATTAGCCAGGCAATTGCTATCCCATAAGGCGCGAACCCAACTTTATTCAAATAGAGATTGCCAAAATCATTAATTCCGCCATCAAACATGCCAAACACACTGTGTGATAATAAAATGATGGCTATTGATACACGCAATATGGCATAGCCAATTTTGAGGTTTTTTGGAGTCATGGTAGTTTAAATGGTTTTATGGCGGAGCAAATCTTTGTAATGAGTATTTGGTGTACACTAAAATACAATTATCGACGGAAAGATGAATTAAATAGTGGGCGCTTCTACTATAATATTTCACTTCTATGCTTGCTTTCAAACGATTTCTGCTTTAATTTTTGCCCTTAAAAACGTATTTTTGCCACTCAAATTGATATTGAATAATTTTTCATGAGCATATCCACCAAGTACAATCCTGCAGAAACAGAAGATAAATGGTATAGCTATTGGCTATCGAAGAAATTTTTCCACTCCGAACCCGATGAACGCGAACCTTACACCATCGTCATTCCACCACCAAATGTTACTGGTGTGCTGCACATGGGGCATATGCTTAACAATACCATTCAGGATGTATTGATCCGTAAAGCCCGTATGCAAGGTAAAAATGCATGTTGGGTGCCAGGGACTGACCATGCCTCTATTGCTACTGAAGCAAAAGTTGTGGCGATGTTGAAGGAGCAGGGGATTAACAAAAAAGATCTTTCGCGTGAAGAATTTTTGAAATATGCCTGGGAGTGGAAAGAGAAATACGGTGGTATTATTTTAGAACAGTTAAAGAAACTGGGTGCTAGTTGCGATTGGGACCGTACCCGTTTCACCATGGAAGAAGATCTTTCTGAAGCGGTGATCGATTCATTTATCCACTTGTACAAAAAAGGCTGGATTTACCGTGGTATCCGTATGGTAAATTGGGATCCAGCTGGTAAAACTGCGGTTTCTGACGAAGAAGTAATCCGTAAGGAAGTAAATCAAAAACTATATTACATTAAATACCTGATCTCGGGAACGGGAGACCAGTTTTTAACGATAGCTACAACCCGTCCGGAGACGATTATGGCCGATGCAGCAATCTGTATCAACCCGAACGACGAACGTTTTACACATTTAAAAGGTAAAAAGGTTTTTGTGCCGCTGATTAAT
Organism: Pedobacter sp. 01T416_2; assembly: GCF_056398925.1. Lineage (NCBI taxonomy): Bacteria > Pseudomonadati > Bacteroidota > Sphingobacteriia > Sphingobacteriales > Sphingobacteriaceae > Pedobacter > Pedobacter sp. 01T416_2. The sequence goes on along the minus strand of NZ_JBFTQI010000481.1, from coordinate 3,111 downwards.
CATGAAATTCCGGTTATTGAGGATGAATACGTTGATATTGAGTTTGGTACAGGCTGTTTAAAAGTTACGCCAGCGCACGATCTGAACGATTATGAGCTTGGCGTTAAGCACAATTTACCAGTTACCGATATCTTAAACGATGATGGAACTTTAAATGAATTAGCGGTTATTTTAGTGGGCGAAGACAGGTTTGTTGCCCGTAAAAAAATTGCTAAAATGCTGGAAGAAGCTGGGCATTTGGACAAAGTTGAAGATTATAAATCGCAGGTTGGTTTTTCTGAACGTACAGATGCCGCTATCGAACCAAAACTTTCCATGCAATGGTTTGTGAAGATGAAAGAAATGGCACAACCAGCTTTGGATGATGTATTAAATGGAGAAGTAAACCTGATTCCAAATAAATTTGAAAATACGTACCGCCATTGGATGGAGAATGTCCGCGATTGGAACATTAGTCGCCAGTTGTGGTGGGGCCAGAGAATCCCGGCCTGGTACGATGATAAAGGGAATTGGGTGGTTGCTAAAACTAAAGATGAAGCATTAGAAGAATTCTGGAAGAAAAAACATTTGGATGAAAGCTGTTCAGAAACAGAAAAAGCTGGATTCAAACATCAGTTAGAGCCATTTTTAAGACAGGACGACGATGTGATGGATACCTGGTTTTCGTCATGGTTATGGCCGATTTCGGTTTTCGACGGATTTAAAAATCCTGAAAATAAAGACATCAATTATTATTATCCAACCAACGATCTGGTTACAGCGCCTGAAATTTTATTCTTCTGGGTGGCCCGTATGATTATGGCCGGACATGAGTTTATGGGTAAAAAACCATTTACGAATGTATATTTAACCGGTATTGTACGCGATAAATTAGGACGTAAAATGTCTAAATCGTTGGGTAATTCACCTGATCCGATTGGATTGATCGAAAAGTATGGTGCCGATGCCGTTCGTGTGGGGATGTTAATGTCGTCACCTGCCGGAAACGATTTAATGTTCGATGAAAGTTACTGCGAACAGGGACGTAATTTCGCCAGCAAAATATGGAATGCTTTCCGTTTGGTAAAAGGATGGGAAGTTGACGAAAGCTTAACGAACCCAAATACCCAGGCCATATCTTGGTTCGAAAACCGCTTTAACGAAGCTTTGGTAGAAATTGAAGCTAACTTTAAGCAATACCGTCTATCGGAAGCATTAATGATCACTTACAAACTGGTTTGGGATGATTTCTGTGCCTGGTATTTAGAAATGGTTAAGCCAGCTTATCAGCAACCGATTGATGCGGAGAGTTTTAAAGCTACAGTCGGTTTCTTCGAAAATATCATCAAATTATTACACCCGAACATGCCTTTCTTAACTGAAGAGCTGTGGCATGATGATCTGTTTGCCGAACGTGGAGAAATGGATTGCTGTATTGTTGCAGAATTCCCGAAAGGCGGGGCTTTTGATGCGCAATTATTGAAAGATGCAGAGGTAATTAAAACCGTGGTAGCCGAAATTAGAAATGTTAGGAACCAGAAGCAAATTTCTCCTAAAGAAGCGTTGCCTTTAAGCATCAAAATAAATTCTGATCTTGATTATGAAAAATGGTTGAACATTGTTTTCAAATTGGCCAATGTATCAGAAGCGGAAATTGTAAACGATAAAATTGTCGGCGCAACTGCTTTTATGGCTGGCAAAGATGAATTTTTCATCCCTCTGACAGAAAACATTGATGTAGAAGCGGAACGTGAGCGTTTAAATGCCGATTTAGTGTATTTACAGGGCTTTTTAAAGTCGGTAGATTCTAAATTGAGCAACGAACGCTTTGTACAGAATGCAAAACCGGAAATTATTGCAAACGAACGGAATAAAAAAGCCGACGCTGAAGCTAAAATCAAAATTATTGAAGAAAGTTTAGCGGTTTTAGGATAATAATAACTTTACAGCCGTTGCGATCGTAACCCTAAAAAGCCTTTCAGATTATTTTCTGAAAGGCTTTTTTACTTACAGTTAATTAAAACTAGCTAAATAAGAATAAATTATTTCAAACGTTTTCCTAGATATCGATAAAAGCATGCTATTGCCTTAAATATTGGCTTTTTGGCTATTTATTTAAGGTTAATACGATTGTAAGCCATTATTTCAAGATAAGGTGTCAAAAATATTACTTGCGAATATTTATGGTTTGTTTTTATTAACCATATTTTAGATTTTGTTAAAACGATCTATCAGATCGTAAACTATTTAAGCGTTAATCTAACCTAATATCCTCAAATGGAAAATTCCAGAAGAAAATTTATTAAGCAATCGGCAATATTTGCTGCAGCAACCTATGCAGGTACCATGGGCATGAGCGCCAAAAGTTATKGACGCATCATCGGTGCAAATGATAGGGTACGCGTGGGCGTTGTTGGGTTTTCTGATCGCTTTAAAGACACCCTTTTGCCTTGTTTCCTGAACCACAACAAGGAATTAAACTTCGACATTGTTGGTCTCTCTGACTTATGGAACTACCGGAGAGATTTAGGAATTGCCCATTTAAAACAAAAATTTGGTCACGATATTAAAGCCTGCCGTAACAACGATGAGCTTTATGCTACAAAAGATCTTGATGCCGTAATTATCAGTACTGCCGATTTTCAGCATGCACTTCACACCATCGAGGCCGTAAAAGCCAGTTGTGACGCCTATGTAGAAAAACCCTTTGCCGAAACCATGGACGATGCGAAAGCGGCATTTAAAGCCGTTAAAGCAAGCAAACAGATTGTGCAGATTGGTTCGCAAAGAAGGAGTGGAGAGAATTATACCAATGCAGCAAAATTTATTCAGGATGGAAAATTTGGGCCGATAACTGCTGTAGATTTAGTATGGAATGTAAACCAGCCAGGCAGATGGCGCAGACCTGATTTAGTAGCCAAATTAAAAGAAGAAGATATCGATTGGAAAAGATTCTTATTGAACCGACCAAACGAAGCCTTCGACCCAAGAAAATATTTAGAATACCGCTTGTTCTGGCCATATTCTTCAGGTATGCCAGGGCAATGGATGTCGCACCAGATTGATACCGTACATTGGTTTACCAATTTAAAACATCCGCGAAGTGTAGTGGCAAACGGAGGTATTTACACC